>JAFGIU010000088.1 GCA_016929445.1 Candidatus Omnitrophota bacterium | reverse complement strand
CTCAGGACCTCTTTCAAGGAGGCGCTGTTCCACAGTCCCAATTTGTTCCGTGTTTCCTTCATTAAGCGCTTGGTTGAGGAGTGCCACAAGCGTTCCCGCAGTGAGGTCCTCAGCACTGAGGATATACTGCCCCTGTTCCACAGAGACACTGGCGGCCTGAGTCAAATACCTAGGAGAAATACGCGGGTCTGCGAGCACGAGATGGAGAACGGCATTCAAAGAACGCCTATTAGTATTCTCAGCCACTCCCCGGAATTGGACACTTGCGCAATCCTGAAGGTCGGCATCTGAGGCATAGGGACTTGCCAAGATCACATAAGGATCTGAGGGAGCAAGGAGCTGAAACTCAAGCGCACCAAGCCAAACTTCCACCAAATACTCCAGCATCTGATCCGGCTCCATCCCTTGTGTCTCAGATCTGTAGCGCTCCACCACACTCCAAGCCCGGTTAAACTGTTCCTGCGTAAATTCGCCATTCTCATACGCAGAAGCAATACGGCTGATGAAATCGTGCTCCAACAAACTTGCAACCACGGAAGCGGGCATGGGCGCTGTGCTTTCCAGTGCAGGGGAAAGTCCATCCAGCGCCCGCTGCAAAAACTCTTCTGTCATGTACTCGGGGGTTGAATAGAATGCGCCCGTCCAGATTCCGAGCAAGGCAAGGGCTTGCCGATACAAGGGGCTTATCCCGGCCATTTCAACGGCCAAGTCTCTGGCTTCCGGCCCGAGGCCGCCTCTTGTAAAGAATGAGAACCTATAAGCCAGAGATGAAATCGGATCAAGCTCGGAAGTTTCCAGCAACGCGGCCACGCTGTACAACCCTCTCAATGCAACTTCATACGCATTCCCGGTTTGATCTCCGCTTAACAAAATCCCCAGGGCTCCTTCCTCTCCGATCCTCTCTCTTGCCAAGGCAACAAAGGATTCGGACATGCGCAATAGATCTGAGATAGCTTGAAATTCCTCGTCAGTTGCTGCCTGCGTCATGAAGTGGACCAGCTGCGAATTAAAAGGATCTGAAATGGGAATTTCAATTCCCACTTCGCGTGACAGTGTGGCTATAGAGATCAGCACTTCCACCGGAGTCGATCCATCCTGGGGCAGAAGCACGCCCACGTTGCGCACCCAGGTAATTACCCGAGAATCAAGGTCCGTATCCGCAAGTGAATCTTGCAGGACTTGCTCCCACTGAGCATCGTTGAGAACCACGCTCGCATACCGCAAAATGGGGTCAGCCCAAAATGCAGGTTGGAGCGCTGTTACAGCTTGTTCCGGTGTCCGGGATTCTGAGACAAGCTGAAGAAGCTGGCGACCGGCTTGAGTGTTATTGAGCCTTTCTGTGGCTGATTGGATGATTTCCCGCCGGTAGAACCGATTACTTTCAACACGCTCTTCTGACCGGTCGCGCCAAAATCCTCCGAAAGGATCAGCCTTCAGGTCGTCTCCAATCCCCAAATCAACAAGCCCGAATTCACCACGAGAGAGCACTACCAAGTCTGCAAAACTTGTCCGGTCTGCCTCCACGGCCCAGCTCAGCAAACCGTCGTCGCCAGAGCTCAACAGTATTCGAAAGTCTGCGGGCGTGGTCTCCGGCTGAAGGGCCACTGCATCCAAGGCCCTGATAATCGGAGACTGCCAGTGAGTTTCTAACAGAGCACCCAGCTTGCTTCTAGGCATCAAGCGTTGGGATCTCATAACATAAGGCACCGCATCCGTTGTTGTCTCAAGGTAACGTGCACGGAAGACTTCGGGCGGCACAACAGCAGCAGCAATTTCAAGTGCTGGACTTTGAACCGTAAGCGCTCGAACCTGAAGAGGCGAGGGCATTTCATCCGGATAGCTTTCCCAAAACACTTCAAAAATCCGGACCATGAGCGCAAGAGGATGTTCTTCAAAAGGCCCATCACGAGTCATGTTTTGCCGCATGGCCTGAAAAACAGCAGGACGCTGCTCTGGAGAAGCCAGCAAAAGGACTGCGAGTGTGGTCAGATAGTCTGAGCCTAGTTCAGGAATTGCTGCCAAACGGCTCGTGTCTGTGCGGGTCAAATCAGCAATCCTTAGAGTCTCCAACACCGGTCCCGAGGCCCATTCGGATGATTCCAGAATGCCGTTCAGGACTTCAGCATCTCCCACGCCCATTCTCAGCATCTGATAGGCCATTACTGCAAGTTCCAAATTCACACACGCGGCCAATCTGTCCTCAACAGGTGTGTCCTCCACATGCATCCAGTTGAGAGCAAATAGGGTGTCAAAGAGGGATTCATCCCACTGGCCTGTCTCACGAAGCCTGTCTGCCTCTAAGAACACGTCCTGGAACTCTTCCAACTGATTCAGAAACTCCTCAGGAAACTCCGGTAATCCTTGTTCCGGAACAACCCCAAGATCCAATTCAACCCCAGGCATGCTTTCCGCAACATAACTCAACATAAGCTCCGTAATAAAATCTGCGGCGGGGGATAAGTTGCGATTGCCAATAAAGCGCCAGAGTTCTTCTTCCATTTGAGGGGTCCGCATACGGCTCGATACCACCAGATCACACCAAACCTGGGCAGGCAGAGGAGCATACCCAGCCAGCACGATACGCATCGTAGGAGAAGCCTGCTCCCAAGCACGTAGCACGAGCGCAGGAGTGGCGTTGGGGTGATTGGTCAGCATGAGTAATAGCGTCCCAGTGCCCAAGCTCAACGGCAAGAGATTCTCCAAGGCCTCCGAAGAGAGGTCTTCACTCACAAGTAATGTATCCACAACACTCACAGGCAGAGTGGAGGAAGATACCAGAAGTTCCCTTTCCTCAGCAGAAAGCTCCTGTGAGCTAACGATACCCTCAATGACCTTAACCAATGCTTGATACTCCTGCAGCCCCACATTATTGATGAGGGCCTCATCCATAGCCTGCATGGATTCCAGAAAATCCAGCTGCCTTCCATTCATTCTTGCCACAAGAGGATTATCTTCGAATCGCTGACTTGCTTCGAGAACACGCCGTAAAACTTCCGTTCTCACTTCCGGGCTAAGATCCGGGTGGGTAACCGCATTCCCCACCACCATCCATGAGGAATGTCGAGCGAGCTGCTCCGCCTCCGATCCGCTAATAGTATCGTGATTACGCGCTATTGCCGCCAACACATGCACGGATCGTTCACCGCCCATGAGAAAGCTCAAGGCTTCGGAAGAAGAACTCCCTCCGAAAAGGACTCGGAACTCATGAGGCGCAGTCAGAAGGAAGTTCTGCAGATTAAGCAACGCAGCAGAGTCTTCGCCTTCGTCTGCCGCAAGCTCTGAATATAGATCGGAGAGTTCCCCAATGAAAGCCGGGACAGAGAACAGAGCAAGGTTCTCGTCAAAAAGCTCCCGGTCATACATTGCTTCCAGTTGATAGAAGCCTCCCAAGCCCCGCCAAAATGCGGGCAGGTCCGAAACAAACTCTTCTCCGTTCCGGGAGATACTGAGGGCCACGCCCGCCGGGTCCCAGCCCAATCCCAACGCAGCCCACCGGGATTCCAGACCCGCCACATATTCGTTCAGATCCAGGCCGCCCAATACGGCCTCCAGGGTTGGCCACTGACGCACCATGCGTATGGCTGCTGCGGAATTCTCTTCGCTGGAAAGAAATTGCAGCCGGCCGCTCCCGATCAAGATGGCCATGAGTTGAATTCCCGCGTTGCCGAACACGACCTTGGCAGTCTCCTCGCTACCGGCGGTTGCACCCAAGGCATCGCGGCTGAGCGTCGTAAAGAACAATTGCATCATGAGATCGAGAAAATTATTTTCCAAGGCATGCTTTATCCAACGAGGCACTCGCGGCGCTTGACGGGAATCCAAATAGCCTGCTGTTTGAATACTCCGCAGAGTAGTAAAAGCATCATCAAAATCGACATCCGCTTCATCCAATGGTGCTTCGGGATCATATTCGACACCCTCTACATCCAGGGTCCCGTGCGCATTGAGAGCCTCCATTTCCTCCCGATATAGCTGCTCGTAGGATTTTGTTTGAACCAACCAGAAGACCAATATCTGGATCACCGAGCTATAAAGGTCATCCTCGACAGCAGGGAACCACTCCCCTGTGCGCATGGTCTCTGCGGGTATCAATACATTGCCGTCCCCGTCCACAGCATCCACAAAATTGATATTCCCGTTCGCATCTACGTCCCAGTAAAGGTCCAGCAAGATCTGGCCGTTATCTCCCACGGTAGCATTGAGGCCGGGATCCAGGATGGGCCAAAAGATACGAAGATCGAAGATCCCTGCCCAGGTCGGGCCATCCCTAAATCCAAGGGCCTCCCCCATACTCAGGGTGGATTCTTCACGTCGAGACCCGTCAATCAGCAATTGCTCGATAGTTAAGATAACCGCAGGCAAGTTGATGGCACCGGTGTCTGGGTCTTGATGAAGGCGTGTTGCTTCCGCCACCAGCTCCGGCCAGGTGATCATCGTGTCCCGTTCCTCTAAAATCAAAGCCAAGCGGCCTGCCTGACTTCCCTCAAAGAAAGCCGCCGGCCAAGTAAACAAGGGATTCTCCGGATCACTTCTCCCAAAATAGGGAATCAGCATGCTGATTAAGTCCGATGTATTGATCTCGTTGATCTGAGGAGAGACGATGGCCGCGCCGGCGAATTCGGGGCTGTTCAAGACCTGCAGCACCCCATTGGCAATCGCGGCTTCGGCCTGGGATCGAGTAAAGGCCACATGGCTTGGAGTAACCGCTCCCTCGGCGATGACAGGGAATTGATATCCTTCGGCAGAAGGCAATAAACCAACGACGCTGCGCTCACGTCCCCGCACAAAGTCAGTCATTACCGTGTACAAGATGGACCATCTGCGATTCCGGTCTGCCAAATCCCCATCCGCCTCCCCGCTGTTGCGAATCTGGCTTTCTTCTCTTTCCCAGCCCGGCCGAAGCTCATTCAAGAAGGCCCGCATCATCCTCTGCCGGGTGCCGGGTTTGAGTGTGGCCACATATTGAGCAAACTGAGTAACGAGTTCAGAATGCACTGCTGCAAGCTGGGATACTTCGTCCAAATAGCGCAGGAGCAATTCCTCGTCCTGAAGCAAGGCATTAAAGAAATGATCCAAGGGCCGCGTCTGGCGGATTTCCTGCAGGCCGGTCTCGGAGGCCTGGTTGGACCACAACGGATCTTGACCCGCTTGGTAGAGCGCAGACCACAGTTCCGGTCCCAGGGTGTCCAGGAGGGCCACACCTGCAGGCAGATCCGCAAACACCGCTTCCCAATACTGCCGGGAGCTCTCACCGCCGACTTGGGAGCTGGAAGCCCCGGGCCTGAGCACCCCTTGGTCATCAAAATCTTCCGCTTCGAAGCGAATGCGCTCGTCTTGGACGGCCAGGGCGCTAGCCTGTGTCAAATAGTGGTCGAGAATCGGTCTCTCAACAGCTGAGACCTCCACACTATCCTGGATTTGATCCGGGGTCAGGGTGGAAACCATGTTGGGATCATAGAGAGCCTGGTATTGCAACCAATCTTCTGCCGCCTCCACCCCTGTCAGTGTCCAGAGCAGAAACTGATCGCTGCCCATAGTCTGCGCCAGAAGCAATACCGGAGGCGCCACCATGATGGCTGCGCTAGCAATCAATGACGCGGGCAATACAGTCAACCCCCACATACCTAATGCAGGCCATCTCCAAGGCCTGCCTCTTCCTCTATTCGAAATGGCGCGCCGGATGAGGTTGGAAAGACTCAGAGTTTGGCGAATCGCACCAATCCACACGAAGCCTACTGAAATCACGGCAACGGGAATCGCAAGAAGTCCCCGTGCCGCGATTCCTAAAATCGAAGGCGTGCGCCGCCTGCGCCGGCTGGATTCGGTTTCCTGTTGCCCCATCCCGCGAAAGACCGTGGCCGACCAAAGGCGCCCCACGCCATTGAGCGTGCGGCCAATAACTCCCATCCGACTCAAGGCGCCGGATACGCCCAGGGCCGAACCCGCGCCTCCACTTCCCAGCATCCCCACACCCATGGCTGCGGGAGTTTGTGGTTGAAGCGGTGGTTGAAGTTCAGGACTGCCGCGGGTGAGATTCTGCGGTTGGATCTCCGGCTGAAGCATCGAAGTCTCCTCCCCGGACGCCTCTAGCTCCTGCCGGAGCCCATTGACCCAGGCCTCGAGACTCAGCTCCGGCAAACTGCGACCTAGGGCCACTAAGTCAATATCATTAGAGTAATCGGCATCTGAGTTTCGCTCACGAGCTAGACTGAAGAGCGGTTCTGCCTGCAACAGAAGTTCACTATCTTCATAGCTTAGACTGGTTTCATTGAAGAGTGTGATCAGGGCAGTCCCGATTGGATCATCCCGCAACTGACGCACTGCTTCATCAATCATGGATATCGGAAGCGTAGTTCCACCACGTGCATATACGGTTTGACTCAGAGCAAATACAGATGAAATCGGTTTTTCATCCATACCCAGGAAATAGTTAATTGCCTCAGGCCACTGCCAAGTGAATAAGACAATGTCCATAATCGCCCTATCCGGCACATCTGGGTGCTTTAGAATTTCAATCAAGACATCAGCATCCTGACCATTCCAGATATAGCTATTTATGTAGTACTGGGCAGTCGCCGGATAGTCTTCAACTTTTTCTCTGAGGCTTTGCAGAACTTCTTGAGGATCTCCTTGCAAGCGCACTGAAGCACTAATAGGCCCTACTTCATCAGCTGTCTCTGCCAAAGATTCCAACTCAAGTAGCGGCAAACTTGTTTCAATAAGCTCTGCAAGAGTTCGAAGCCTAGCAACTTGCTCGGAGTTAAGTGTTGGATCTTCTGCCCCAGCTCGAAGTTGTTCCAGCAGGACCTGCGCATTCAATCTGCTAACTGCTATCTCATTACTCAACCTGGAAAATTCCTGAACAAGCTCGATGTCCCCTGGGATTGCATCCAAAATAGTCTGGATATTCTGCGAACCTTGCTGATCATCAACTTCCTGCAATACGTTTAGCAACTCTGCCGGTGACTCACTGTACTCCTCGAGCAAGGCGTTAAAGTTCAACACTGTTCGCTTATCCCCCAAGGCAAATAAGTCATGTAAAAGCTGAACCCTCCTTATCAGGTCAGGGGCAGAGCTTTCAGATACCAAGAGTTTCATAAGCTCATTGAAAGTCTCTTCAATCATTTCAACATATTGTTCCTGGAAGGAACCCTGCACATAGAGAACATCGTGAAGCTCTTCATAGAGGGCAACCACTTCCCGATCGCTAGTCAGTCTCTGAGTCATAAGTCCTCTAAGAAGCAGGGCTCTCGTTCCTATGGGAAGGCCTATTGCCCAATCGATATACGTTTGAATTTCAGGCATTTCTCGGACTTCCATGACAGACCCTTCGCCAACCATTCCCTGCACACCCTGTGTTAAACTAGTATCAGCCTCTGTCAGCGAGTCCATAATGTTCGCACCAAGATCTGTCCTCATACTGGCTGGAACATTTTCTCCACTTTCCCGAAGCGATACGATTCCATACCTTATTTCACGAAGGGCGATGGGAAGAGGGAAATTCGCCAACTGGCCGGAATTGGTGAGAATGTGGGCAATTCCCTGAATCTCGGCTACAGTTTGCCAGAATGAGGTTCTGCTTGATTCAGGAAGGTTCCTCCAAATGCCAATTAAGTCATCCATGGCAATCGTCTCTCCAGAAGCAGCAGAGGCTGCGCTGTGAAAGCCTTGCCAATCCATAACCGTGCGCGCATAATAGTCCCGAAAAGCTGCTTCACTCCCTGAAACAACCGACAACATCTCTGGACTTCCACCTTGCACAATCAGACCTTCGTCGTATTCCCTGAATTGGAGAACCCCCTCTTCCAACAGGCCCCTAAAGAAGTCACGAGCCACATAGGCCAAAAGCACCTTCGATTCGGTCTCCGCCAATCCGGAATAGTCTCCCCAAGTGAAGCTGCGGAAGGCTTCCCTCTCAACACCCCTCTGAATCGCCAGACTGAACCATTTCGGCAACCCTGGTATATATTGTGAGGTCGGATCGAAGTTGACTGATCTGTCGTTCCCCTGGAGAGAGCCCATAAGAGAGCCCTCTCCTTGGAAGAGGCCTATTACTGCCTCTTCACTTGAGAGTCTGGGATCCCAGTCCGGATACAAGGCCTCATAGGCTGCTTGATCCGTCACAATTTCTTCATAACCTTTCATATAGATGTAGCCAGCCATCAGTACAATTCCGATTGAATGGTATAGGTCATCGTCCACGGCCAGATACTCTCTCACAATCCTGCCATTCGGACCGCTTGTGTTGCCGTCCGCATCTACGCTGTACACACTCAGAACAGGTTGGAGATCAGGCCCCACAACAATCCCTCGCCAGAGTGGATCCAACCATGCCATAAACACCCGGTGATCGAACCGGGTACCCATGAACCAAGGGCCATTTGCATCATTGAATCTGGCGCGAGGGCCTCCTTCAATCAACTCCGGAGCCCTGGCCATGGCCTTGAAGTAATGCCCCATGGTCGCCCATGCGCCAAACACATCTACTGTCATCGTTTCTTCGTCAGTATGCAAAATTAGCGCCTGGGCCCATAACTCTCCCAAGGTAATCATTTGATTTCTTTCAGCCACAGTTGTCTCAACCCATTCCAGCAGACGGGCAGCCTTCTGGTCCCGATAAAATGTATCTACGGTAAAATCTGAACGATAACTCACCAACCCTGCTAACAGAGACACATTCGACGCCGTGCCACTGTCTAATGAGGGAATGGTTGCCGTATAACCCTGAGCCACCAAATCCCGAATCGGTGCCGTAAAGGAAGAAAGCATATGCCTCAGACCCATATCAAAAGTCAAACCGATATGGGTAATCTGGATTTCATATCCTTCGGGAATCTCAGGCAAAACCCCCGCCTGCAGTGGCCGGATGACGGCAATAAAATCGCTCATTGCCGCGTATAGACGAAGTTGCTCATCAGTTTGCTGAATTAAAGAACTCGGAACTTCCTGATCCGGGTCCGCTTCCAACTGCTCGCGCCTACCCCAATCATTCCGAAGCTGATCCATTTGAATCTGTCCCAAAGGCCGGCGGGTATTTTCTCTCAGGCTAGCAAAGTGGCGGGAGAATCCGATGATCATGTTGTCATCCTGCTGGGCGAGTTCAGAAAGATACTGCCGATACAAATCAGGCCGCTGGGCCAAAGCATTGAACAGATGATCAAGAGGTCGATTTTCCCAGTCTCTGTCTGCCGCCTGCCCGGCCATCCAGAGCTGATGGATAAAACCCAAGTTAAGGGTTGTGATCAGCGGTTGATCTGTCGGCAACTCATCGAGGAAGCTCTGCCAATATTCCCTAGGATGGGTCTCTGAATAGTCTTCAACCAAAGGGCTACCCGCTAGAGCGTGGGCTCTGGATAGCTCGATTCCCTCGTCAATAGCCCTTTGTACCTCCGACTTAACCCCCTCCTCACCGAACAAGTCGTTTTGTTCAAGGCGATCCTGGATCGCCGGATCTTCGAGCTCCGGCGCTTCGGTCTCTGCAGATCGGAGGGTTTGGAGTGCGGCCATCCAGTAGACGCTGGAATTGTCGATATCCCCCCATGCCTCCAAAAGGCTGACGTCTTTACCCATCCTTTCCAAAGCCCATCTTGCCAAAGGCCGGTAAATAGGCTGGTCGAGGCTAGCAAAGCTTAAAGTAAATGCAGCCACAGCTCCGGAAATCAGCAGCGCAGTACCGACAATCCTAAAGGCAACTCCCATTGCAAAACGCGCCGCTCTACTACGACCAGATCTGCCTCTCACAATCCTTGACGCCGCTCCCCCGAATCCTTGCCAGACCATCCACTTCGGAGCCGTCCAGAAGAGGAACCTCCCCACCCCCAAGAGGCCAGCGCCCACACCCAATCCCATCACCGCGGGGGTGTGTGAGGCATGATTCTCTTGAGTTACTGTGGTTTGTTCGGAAGTGAATTGACCCGGCGCTTCAACCTCGTCTGCAACTTCGACTTCTTCTGTTTCGGAAACAGTTTCGTCTTCAGTCTCCGCAACAGGAGCAACCGTGACCGTAGTCGGCTGAAGATTGGGATCCATTATTTCCGGAACGAACTCCGGGGTTTCGGGTCCCAAGTCCAGGTCCCAGTTCTCGGCAATTTCCTCAATGTAATCAAAGAAGAGCTGGGTGCGCGGGTCGTCGTTGTCGTACAAAGCTCTGGAGTCTCTCATCAAAGTAAGGACTTCGGTCAAGTCGCGCAGCTGGTCCCCGTTTTCGTCGAGCATGAGTTGCCTGAAGGACCAAAGCGGATCGCTGAAGAGGGCTTCCATGGCCTCGGGATTCGCCAAAATGTCTTCCCAGTTGAATTGCTGGCCGCCAAACAGCTCCTCATAGTTTTCAAGCGCTTCGCCCACTCCCGCCTCTGTGGCAAATTCATTGAAGCCTGCGAAGAATTGCTGGTACTGCGCCCGGGTGAGGGCCTCTTCGTCTGTGCCGCGCACGATATTGGCAATGGGGCCCCCCGTATGCATTGCAACCATAGCCACTGCGGAGGCTCTTTCAGCCAAAGTGACTGGATCTTGTGGAGTGACAAGATCCAAGGGATGAAGGGAGGCAAAGGAACGCTGGAAGGGATCGCTCGTTGGGAGCGGGACCTCTGTGCCGCTTTCTTGAACGGCTCGGGCCACCAAATCCCGGTGTTCTTCAATACGGATACGGCCCAGGCTGGGACCGGCCCGGGCCTCCACCCGGCCTTTGCCTAAGATCTGGCTCAAAGCGTCGGTGTGCCACCAAGTCAGAAGCCTCTTTCCCTCATCCTGCACTTGGGTGGCCAGCTCATTTTGAGGCCAGGTCTTGACCACGAGCGGATCAAAGGCTTTTTCATGCTGCACATTGGCCTCGGCATCCAGAAAGTCTCCCTGCGCGCGGCGAAGGCTATGCGCCAATTGAGCTGTCCAAACCTTGTGCACATCGGCTTCAGGAACAGGAATTCCCTTGAATCGCGCGAGCACAACGTCTTGGTCCCCGGCAGAAATACCTTCCGGCAAACCCAATCCAAAGGAAATGTTTTGACCCACAGAATAGGCCTGGAGATGCGTGCCTTCCTGCCACTGAATATTTCCCAAAGTGAACTCTTTGCCCTCAGGCACTGCAATCTTAGTGCCCTCAAACCCAAACACCAGATCACGGCCATTGATTTCGATAAAACCCTGAGCCCCGTAGAGTCCCGGCTTTCCTTCCAGATCCCAAATGTCGATGTCGGTACGGCTTGTGGGAGCGACCTCATCTTTTCCCTTCATGGCGTCTAATAGCTCTTCATCCATGGAGCTCGTGGGGCTCCACCGGGCCACGATCATCAGCTGCTCTGAACCGCGCTCTGCCTCTTTAAAGCCCTTGGCCACATGAAAACGCCCCTCAGCATCCTGTCCAAGCAAGGCACCTTTCCGTACCACAAAACTTTCGCCGGTACTGGCGGAGGAAACGCTCATGTCCTCCAAAGAAACCCAACCATTTTCCGTGAGTTCCAACTGGACCCGGCCCGCGGCATCCCCGGAATGGCCGGTATGAATCACGACCGGACCCTTGGTGCGAATGTGCAGTGAATTCAGATCAGCATCGCTCACACCTTCTGGAATAATGAATTCGAGCTCAAGCGCCCGGTCGTCTTTTCCGATTGTGCACCCCCTTTGCACTAAGGCACTCATCATCAGCAATTCTTGTCTTACGCCTGCAACCGGGCCAAGGGTTTGGAGCTGTTTCTCCATCTGGCCACGCAGGTTTTGGAGGAAATCGGATTTCACGGATCTCTTTTCTTCTTCCGGCTCCGGCCTTGCAGGGGGCTCGGCAAGCGCAGTCTCCGGGACTTGGGGTAATCGCAAACTGAGGGCCCCGGTCTCTTCGGCCACAAATTCTGTGCCCTTGAGCGCAGGGTTCGCCTTTTCCGTAAAGGCTCGGAGCAGGGCCGCCTCCCCTGCAGCCTTTTGGTCGCCCATGTTCCGGGCCATTCGAGCCTCGCGGATCTGGAGTGCGCGCTCGATCACCGCCATCAAGAGCTCTTCCACCGCCTGAAGGCGTTCGTGCAGCACGAGCCGATCTGCGGCCTCCCGGAGCAAGGGTTCTGCCTCCACACTCGTCGTTTGGAACCACGGAGAAACTGCCATGCCCAGCGCATCGGAAATCCCTCTGAGGCGCTCCAGAATCTCTTGCTCTTGAACATCAACCACCGCGATTACGGATCTCAATAACAAGAGTTGCCTCAGAGGCTCTGAGCCTTCCTCAAAAACCAAATCCTCTGAGAGAACGCTGTCCCAGAAATCCCCCATGCCTTCTGCATCGTTCAGCACATAGGCCACTGCTCCTGCCCAGCTTGATTCCGGTTCTTGGATACTTTCCTCAAAAGCTGCACGCAGAAAGCGCCGCCCTGTGAGCAAGAAATCGCCTTTTCTCCAAAGCCCGGCCTGCAAGTCTCCGAGATCTTCCCGGATTTGCATATTGATCACGCGCCGGCCATAGCCGCGATTGCGTTCGTCCCGCGCCAAGCCTTCGTTACGCCCTTCATGAGCGCGCTGCATCTCGGCCACGGCTTTCTTGACCAGAGAAATCACCTCGGGGTCGCTAAGGGGG
>JAFGIU010000087.1 GCA_016929445.1 Candidatus Omnitrophota bacterium | reverse complement strand
TCGCACGTCTCGCATTACCGGTCCTTTGCGTCCCTTTTGCTCGAACTCTCATGCAATATCCGGGCTAAGAAACACTGCATTTTGCGATAGTTGCCTTTCTGCGTCCTGTTCACTCCGGAGCCGTTTTTCTGAACCTCTATAACATAATTGATTTGAGTAAGTTGCGTATAGTGTGTTTGACACTCAAAAAAATATTCTGTTAGCATATTCAAGTTCCTGTCAATATATTCTGCCCCCATTCAGCGGGGGCCATTCTTTCTGCAGGAAATAAGTCTTTTCTTCAAACATACGAGAGGGTTGCCCATGGTCCGAGTGAGTCGGGCGCTGGTCAGTGTGACAGACAAGACCGGCCTTCCTGAATTTGTGCGGGGCTTGCACGAGATGGGGGTGGAGATTCTTTCCACCGGGGGCACGGCACGACTCCTGGAGGAGGAGGGAATCCCGGTCCTTTCCGTGGGCGAATACACCGGCGCCGAGGAAATCATGGGCGGCCGCGTCAAGACCCTTCACCCCAAAGTCTTTGGATCTCTTCTGGCTCTGCGCGACAATCCGGATCACATGCAGCAGTTGCAGGATCGCGGTATGCGTCCGATCGATTTGTTGGTTGTCAATTTTTATCCCTTTGAGAAGGTGGCGCAGCAGCGCGGCGTGCGAATCGCCGAGCTTTTGGAAAATATCGATATCGGCGGGCCGGCCATGTTGCGCAGCGCGGCCAAGAATATGCGGCACGTGGCGGCCGTGTGTGACCCAGCGCGTTATGAGAATGTGCTTCAAGAGTTGCAGGAAAACGGCGGGTCGCTTAGCGAAAAGACGGTTCAGGACTTGGCAATACAGGCTTTTGAGGCCACTTCCAATTATGACCGCTTTGTCTGGAGTACTTTGAAGGAGCGCGCAGGCACTCTGACTGTGCCTTCCAATGGTTTGCCGGGCAGCGCTTTGGAGATTCGTGCGGAGAAGGTTCTTCCTTTGAGATACGGTGAAAACCCGCACCAGGCTGCGGCTCTCTATGCGCCGGCCGGTGAGACCCGGAGCGTTTTGGGCGCGCAGCTTCTGCACGGCAAGCCGCTTTCCTACAACAATCTCTTGGATCTGGAAGCCGCGTCTAATATTGCCAATGAGTTCACACGCCCGGCTGCTTGCGTGATCAAACACGGCAGTCCTTGCGGGGCTGCGGTGGGGAGTCGCCTATCCGAGGTCTTGGCCCAGGCATGGGCAGGGGATCCGCTTTCGGCTTTTGGCGGTATTGTGGGTTTTAATCGCGAAGTCGATCTGCCAACCGCGGAGATTCTCCTGGAGCTGGGATTCATTGAGTGCATTGTGGCGCCGGGATTCAGACTCAAGGCAAGCAAGGCCTTGCAGTCCAAAAAGAATTTGAGATTAGTGGTTTATACTCCGCCCAAGCAGGCCCCGCCGCGCATTCGCAGTTTGGGCTTGGGACTCTTGGTTCAGGAAGCGGACACGGGCAAGCTGGGGCGCCTGCGGGTTGTGACGCGCAAGAAACCCACCGAGGCCCAACTCAAATCTCTTAAGTTTGCCTGGACCCTTGCCAAACACGCGCTCTCCAATGCCATTGTCTTGGTGCAAAAGGAGGCTGTGGTCGGGGTCGGGGCCGGGCAAACGAGCCGGGTGGATGCAGTGAGACAGGCCATTAAAAAGGCAGGGGACCGGGCCCAGGGCGCGGTCCTGGCCAGCGACGGTTTCTTTCCCATGGCCGACGGTGTGACTGTTGCAGCCCGGGCCGGGATTAAGGCCATTATTCAGCCCGGGGGTTCGGTGCGGGATGAGCAGACAACGGCCGCGGCCGACAAGGCCAAGATGGCCATGGTCTTTACAGGAATGAGACATTTTAGGCACTAGATCTGGCAGCTTTCCTGCTTAAACTAGGTATGGTGGTATAAGGTCCTGTGCTGTAAGTAGTTAGATGAGGTCCCGATGACGTTCGAGCAAGCGCTGGATTATCTCCAGAGCAGAGTCAACTACGAAAATTTGACGGGTTACAAGACCCAGAAAGTCTTTAAGTTACAGCGAATGAAGGACTTGGTGCAGCGCCTCGGCCATCCGGAGCGCCAGGTTCCTTGTTTGCATGTGGCGGGCTCTCAGGGCAAGGGTTCCACTTGCGCGCTCACTTATTCCATTCTCAAGGCCGCCGGATACCGGGTCGGACTGTACACTTCTCCCCACTTGTCCTCTTTTTTAGAACGTTTTAGGGTCTCAAATACGGGCTCCAGCCCTTTTGGGAGCCCCTCTGCGGACTCGGATGAGACCCTTTCTGAGAAGGATTTTGCCCGGATCGTGTCCGGGCTGGCCCCTGAAATCAATGCCTATGAGCAGACCCTGGGGGCGGGGGAGAAGCTGACCTTCTTTGAGGTGACCACGCTTGTCGCTTTCAAGTACTTTGCCGAACGCCGGCTGGATGTGGCCCTTTATGAGGTAGGGCTTGGGGGCCGCCTGGATTCGACCAATGTCGTGGAACCCGTGGCTTGCGGGATTACGCGTATTAGCCGCGAACACGTCAAGGCGTTGGGTTTTAGCCTCATTCGTATTGGCACGGAAAAACTGGGCATTGTGAAGCCCGGTGTGCCGGTGGTCACGTCTCCGCAGTGGAAGAGTGTGGCCAAACTCACGCAGCAGATAGCCGAAGCGCAGAATGCGCCCCTCTATTGGGTGGGTCAGGATATCAAGACGGAGTCCTTGGCCATGACCCAAAATGCGCAGACATTTCGCGTGAAGGGTTTGGATGCGGATTACGGGACTTTGCGCATGCCGCTTCTGGGTGAGCACCAAGCCGAGAACGCAGGTGTGGCCATCGGGCTCGCAGAACTCTTCGCGCGCTTCAAGAAAAAGCCTTTGGGCGTGCGCGCCGTGATTAAGGGAGTGCAGGAAGTGCAGTGGCCGGGCCGCATGGAAGTTTGGGCCGGCCCTCCCCGGATCATTTTGGATACCGCGCACACCGTGGTGGGTGTTACAGCCCTGCGAAAGGCCGTCTCACGCATGCCCGGGACGCGGCGCATTGTCCTGGTGCTGGGAATTTGCCGCGACAAACTGGTGCGCCAGATTTGCCAGTCCTTGGTGCCCGCAGCTTCGGCTATTGTGTTAACCCAGCCCAATAATCCGCGCGCCCTGAGCGTGGGGGAGTTGGCCGACAACTTGCCTTCGAGCCGCATTCCGGTTCGCATTCGTGAGAGCGTGCCCGAGGCCTTGGAAGAGGCCCTGTCCGTGGCGCGGAATTACGGAGAAGACACCACCATCCTTGTCACGGGTTCCATCTTTGTTGTGGGAGAAGCGCGCGACTGGCTCAAAGAAAGCTTTCCCATCCCAGAGCGCGCGGCTCACTGGTCATGACCGAAGACACGATTGCGGCAATATCCACCCCCTTGGGGGAGGGGGGCATTGGGATTGTGCGGGTGAGCGGCCCTGAGGCCCTGGCTTTGGCGGAATCCGTGGCGCGAAATGCCAAAGGGGAAGCACTCAAGATGCCGGCTTCGCACAGGCTGCGTGTGGGCCGGGTCGTCAATGCCTCGGGCGAGACCTTGGATGAAGTGCTTTTTGTGAGCATGCGGGCCCCCAAGAGTTACACAGCCGAAGATGTGGTTGAAATCCATTGCCACGGCGGGATTCGTTCAACGCGCGCGGTCTTGGAGCTTTTGGTGCGCAATGGGGCGCGCTTGGCCGAGCCCGGAGAATTCACCAAACGCGCCTTTCTGAACGGGCGTCTGGACCTAACCCAGGCGGAGGCGGTCCTGGATCTGATTCGTGCCCAAACGGATTTGGGCCTGCGTGTGGCTTCCGAGCAATTGTCGGGACGGCTTTCAGGAATGATTTGCCAGGCGCGCAGCGCCTTGATGGATGTCTTGGCGGAAATTGAAGCGGCCCTGGATTTCCCGGACGAGGGTCTGGATTTTTTGCCCCAGCCGCAACTGCGTGCGCGTTTGAACGGGGCCAAGGCCCGGCTCGAAGGCCTGGCAGCCACGGCCAGGCGGGGGCGCGTGATCCGGCACGGATTAACC
>JAFGIU010000086.1 GCA_016929445.1 Candidatus Omnitrophota bacterium | reverse complement strand
TGCGCAGCGTGCAGGACTGGCAGGTGCGCTACGCCCTGCAGGCGGTGGAGGGAGTGAGCGAGGTGGCGTCGATCGGGGGCTTTGTTAAAGAATACCAGATCGATGTGGACCCGGACGCGATGCGCGCCTATGGAGTGAGCCTCGATGAAGTGTACACTGCGGTGCGCCGCTCCAATGCGGATGTGGGCGCTCGCACCATTGAAGTCAATAAGGTGGAGTACGTGATTCGCGGCCTCGGTTTTGTGAAGGGCGTGCGCGATTTAGAGATGACAGTTGTTGCTGCGCAGGACGGAGTGCCCCTCTTTGTCAAGGATGTGGCCCATGTGAGTCTGGGGCCTGCCTTGCGACGGGGCGCTCTCGACAAGGAGGGGGCCGAGGCGGTGGGCGGCGTGGTCGTGGTCCGCCACGGGGAAAATCCTTTGGCCGTGATCAAGCGCGTCAAAGACAAGATCCGGGAAATTTCACCCGGTTTGCCGGCCAGGAAACTTGAGAACGGCACAACGAGTCAAGTGAGTGTGGTGCCATTTTACGACCGCTCGGGCTTGATTTATGAAACGCTCGGCACCCTGAACTCCGCGCTCACGGACGAAATCCTCATCACCGTTATCGTCATCTTGGTCGTCTTGGGGCATCTGGCCAGTTCCTTACTGATCTCCCTGGTTCTGCCTCTGGCGGTCTTGCTGTGTTTTGTTGGCATGAAGCATTTCGGGGTGGATGCCAACATCGTGGCGCTTTCCGGCATTGCCATTGCCATCGGCACTATCGTGGATATGGGAATCGTGGTGTGCGAAAACATCCTCAAACATCGCGATGAAGCCCCTCCCGGGTCCGATATGCGGGACATCGTGTTTCGCGCAAGCAGCGAGGTCGGCAGCGCGGTCCTGACCGCGGTTATCACTACGGTGGTCAGCTTTCTGCCTGTGTTTGCCATGATCGGCCCGGAAGGAAAGCTGTTTCGCCCCCTTGCCTTCACCAAGACCTTTGCGCTCATTGCGTCGGTGATTGTCGCGCTGAGCGTGATTCCCAGCCTGGCTGCAATTCTGTTTCGCAGGAACACAGCGCCCAAGACCCGGCGTTGGTACCCCCGGCAATCCTTGTGGGCGGGGCTTCTTGTGGTGGTGCTCGGAATATTTTTAAGCCGGCACTGGATGCCCTTGGGACTGGAACGGAGTTTTGCGCTGAATTTCCTTTTCGTAGCGATTGTTGTCGGCGTAATTCTTGCCGGTTTTGGGATGCTTCAGCGCCGGTATACTGTGTGGCTGGGATGGTGCCTGGATCACAAACGGCAATTCTTGCTCATTCCTACGGGAGTGGTGTTCTTGGGACTGATGTGCTGGATGAATTTGGGCCGGGAGTTTATGCCCAACTTGGATGAAGGCTCCTTTCTCTACATGCCCACCACGATGCCGCACGCATCCATTGGCGAGGCCCTGGACATTCTGCAAAAGCAAGATATGGCTCTCCGGGCGATTCCGGAAGTGGAGTCCGTGGTCGGGAAGATCGGGCGGGCGGAAAGCCCTCTGGATCCGGCGCCCGTGTCCATGATCGAAACCGTAATCAATTATAAATCCCAGTTTGTGAGCGACAAAGACGGAAACCCGATCCGGTTCCGCTACGACCGGCGCGCGCGGGATTTTGCGCGAGACGAAAACGGAGAATTGATCCCGGACCGGCATGGGCAGCCGTTTCGCCAGTGGCGGGATCATATCCAAACCCCGGACGATATTTGGAAGGAAATCGTGGAGGCCGCACAGGTACCGGGCACGACCTCGGCGCCCAAGCTCCAGCCGATCGCCGCGCGCATTGTGATGCTTCAAAGCGGGATGCGGGCGCCTATGGGGGTGAAGGTGAAGGGCCCGGACCTGCAGACTGTCGAGCGTGTCGGGCTCGAGATCGAACGCTATCTCAAAGAAGTGCCGTCCGTGGAACCCTCTGCCGTGATCGCGGACCGCGTAGTAGGCACGCCCTATTTGGAAATCGAAATTGACCGCGAGGCTGCGGCCCGGTATGGGGTATCGGTCCGCAGTGTCCAGGATGTGATTGAAGTGGCGATCGGCGGCGTAGTTTTGACAAGGACGGTAGAAGGACGCGAGCGGTACCCGGTACGGGTGCGGTACCTGAGAGAATTGCGGGACCGTATCGAGTCTCTGGGCCGGATCTTTGTGCCCACGCCCGGCGGAGCGCAGATCCCTTTGGAGCAACTTGCAATCATCAAATACGAACGCGGCCCGCAGATGATCAAGAGCGAGGACACGTTTCTCACGGGGTATGTGGTGTTCGACAAGAAGTCCGGCAAGGCAGAAGTGGATGTGGTCGAAGAAGCCAAGGCATATCTGAAGGCGAAAAGGAATAGCGGGGAATGGAGCCTGCCTGCCGGAGTCAGCTTCAGCTTTGCCGGCAGTTACGAAAATCAATTGCGTTCCGCCAAGACCATGACCGTGATTCTTCCCTTGGCATTGTTTATGATATTCATCATACTATACTTTCAGTTCCGCTCCGTGACTGTGACCTTCCTGGTCTTTTCGGGGATCTTTGTGGCGTGGGCAGGAGGGTTTATCTTGCTGTGGCTTTACGGCCAGCCCTGGTTTCTAGATCTGAACCTCTTCGGCGTGGACCTGAGAAATCTGTTTCAAATCCACCCCGTTAATCTCAGTGTGGCCGTGTGGGTGGGTTTTCTGGCGCTGTTCGGTATTGCCACAGATGACGGGGTGATCATGGCTACGTACTTGGACAAATCCTACAAGAACCGCGAATTACGGAGCGTGCAGGAAATTCGGGAAGCGACTCTGGCAGGTGCCGAACGCAGGATTCGTCCATGTCTGATGACGGTTTCCACTACGCTGCTTGCTTTGCTGCCGGTGCTTACGTCGACCGGGCGCGGGGCGGATGTGATGGTGCCAATGGCGATTCCGTCTTTTGGAGGAATGTTGGCAGTAGTCATTACGGTATTTGTGGTTCCGACGCTTTACTGTGCGGTGCAGGAGCGGCGCTTGCGCAGGCTGTCCTCCTGATCTGCCACGATTCATGGCGGAGAAGGATCTGTGGATCGGGAATGTGTGTCCCCATCAATCAACAAAGGAGAACAACATGAAGTCCAAGTGGTTGCTGGCGATTGCGGTGGTTGTGATTATGGCGGGTGCGGGTTCTTTTGCGTGGGCCGGCATGGGTCATGAAGACATGAGCTCGGGTGATATGGGCAGCGGAATGCCGGAGCAAATGGCCAAGGTTTGCCCCGTGTCCGGCGGGCCTATCGGGGCAATGGGCAAGCCCTATGTGATCGAATACGAGGGGCGCCAGGTCGAGCTCTGTTGCCAGGGTTGCGAAGCCGAGTTCAGGCAGAATCCCAGGAAGTATTTGACCAAGCTGGATGCGATGAAGGAAATGGATGAAAAACGCACGAAGAACTGAACCCTTAAGCCATAAGATTGGCTGAAAAATCGACGTTTTGGCGGGTCCTGGGGGCTGTCCCTCAGGACCCGGCCTTTTGGGCTCCTTCTCAAGAGGATTAGCTAAACCGGCGGGAAATGAGTATCGTAACCGATTGTAATAAGTTGGTTTATAAAAAACTGCTTTGCGGTTCCACCAACGGCGGGCTTCTTGATACAATGATATCCCCTCCAGAAAGGAGGGGCAAAGGAGAGGACAGGTGGCAGACAAAGAGAAAAAATCCCGGAGCATTCGAGTCCGTGACTTGCGGGTGCCCGTTAACGGGGGCAACGGCAAGTTGAACGTAAATGGGAATGGCAACGGAAAGTCCTCTATTACCCATGAGGAACTCGACCCCGAGTGGTTGCAAGAACTCTTCCTCACCGGCGAATATCCCTATAAAGAGAGCATGAAGCGCAAGGAGTACGACCGGCTCAAGAACGATTTGCAGGTGGAGCTCCTAAAAATGCAGAATTGGGTCCGCAAGACCGGCGAAAAAATTGTGGTTCTTTGCGAGGGCCGGGACGCGGCCGGCAAGGGGGGCACGATCAAGCGCTTTATGGAACACCTCAATCCCCGAAGTGCGCGGGTGGTCGCCTTGGAAAAACCCACGGCCGAGGAGCGGGGCCAGTGGTATTTCCAACGCTATATTGAGCATCTTCCCACCGCTGGTGAAATCGTTTTCTTCGACCGTTCTTGGTATAACCGGGCGGGTGTGGAGCGCGTGATGGGTTTTTGTACTGCCGGGGACTACCGCGAATTCCTGCGCCAGGTCCCGGAGTTGGAAAGGATGTTGGTGAACAGCGGCATCCGTTTATTCAAGTTTTGGTTTTCCGTGGGGCAAGAGGAGCAAAAGGACCGCTTCAAATCCCGGAAGAAGGATCCGTTAAAGCAATGGAAGTTGAGCGCGATTGACGAGGCGTCCATGGATAAGTGGGATGAATATACGGATGCCAAGGAAGCGATGTTCTTCTATACCGATACTGCGGATGCGCCTTGGACCGTGGTGAAGACGGATGACAAGAGAAGGGGCCGCATCAATACCATGCGGCATTTGCTGCACCACCTGCCTTATCCGAACAAAGACAAGAGCGTGGTCATTCAGCCGGATCCGCTCATTGTAGGCTCGGCGCGCAGCTACTTCCACCGCGAAGACTGCTTCCCCAAGATTTAGAGATAACTTTCGAAGGCATCATCCCGAGGAGCAAAAGCGACGTGGGGATCTGTGCGGGGCACAGCTTGCTTCGTCGCTTTCGCTCCTCGCAATGACAGTTATTTGTAACCGGTGTTACACCTTGAACAACATGGCGGCGTAAGTGGGAACCGGCCAGCCGCTCTCGGGCAGCAGCGTTTCCAGAGTATCGATATCCTCGCGGAGTTGGGTCATTGCCGGGAGAACCTTGTCTCTGTAAGCCTTGGCTTGGGTTTCCGCGTTCTCCTTCGCCTTCTGGGCCTTGGCGAGTTCGCTTTCCAAGGTAAATAGCCGGGCTTTGGCAGAGCTTACAAGCGCGGAGATTTCTTGGAGAATCTCCCGGGGGACTTCTGCACCGGTCTTGATGGCCTCAAGTTTGGCAATCGTGTCCGCCAGATTTGCCGTGTAGCGAATCACATAAGGCATGTACTGCTTCTTGACCATGTCGACTGCTGCAAGGGCTTCGATATTGATGCACTTGGAATAGTGCTCCAAGTAGATCTCCGTGCGGGAGTGGAGCTCTTCCTTGGAAAGCACCTTGTATTTGGAGAAGAGGTCGACGGCTTGCTTACTATTCATACAGGCCAGCGCCTCGACTGCGGAGGCAATATTCGGCAGGCCGCGCTTCTTAGCCTCCGCCACCCATTCTTCGGAATAGTTGTTGCCGTTAAAAACAACTCTGCCGTGCTTCTCATAAATCTCGCGGACAATCGCAGTGGTTTCCCCGTTGATGTCTTTGGCCTTTTCCAGACGCGTGGCGATTTCATCCAAGGCCTCGGCTACAATCGTGTTGAGGATGACCGAAGGTCCCGAGATAGAGGCCGAAGACCCCACCATACGGAACTCGAACTTGTTGCCCGTGAAGGCAAATGGCGAGGTCCGGTTGCGGTCCGTGTTGTCCATCGGAAGAGGCGGTAAGCTATCCACCCCAACGGTCAAGAACCGGGCGCCCTTGCTGGAGGACTTGGCCCCCTTGGCCATGTCTTCCAGGATAGCCGTGAGTTCTTCGCCCAAGAACGCGGAGATGATCGCCGGCGGGGCTTCGTTGGCTCCCAGGCGGTGGTCATTGCCCGGGTTGGCAGCGGAAGCGCGCAGCATATCAGCATGACGATCCAGGGCCATGAGCACGGCGCTGAGGAAAATCAAGAACTGCTGATTTTGGTGCGGGGTTGCACCTGGTTCCAACAGGTTAAGACCGTCATCTGTAGAAAGGGACCAGTTATTGTGTTTGCCGGACCCATTGACGCCGGCAAAAGGCTTCTCGTGCAATAAGCACACAAGGCCGTGTCTTAAGGCAACTTTCCTCATGGTCTCCATCACGAGCTGGTTGTGGTCCGCGGCGATATTGGCGCTGGTGAAGAAGGGCGCCATTTCGTACTGGGAGGGGGCCACCTCGTTGTGCTTGGTTTTGGCCGTAACTCCCATTTTCCACAGGTCCGTATCGACCTCTTTCATGAATGCGGCAATACGGTCTTTAATAGAGCCAAAGTACTGGTCCTCCATTTCCTGGCCCTTGGGCGCGGGCGCGCCGAAAAGCGTGCGTCCGGACACAATCAAATCCAAACGCTCATCAAAGTACTTCTTGTCGATCAGGAAGTACTCCTGTTCCGGGCCCAATGTGGGAAAAACCTTTCTTGAGTCTGCATTGCCCAGCGCCCTTAGGACGCGAATGGCCTGCTTATTAATTGCGTCCATGGAACGCAGCAGAGGGGTCTTCTTGTCCAGCGCTTCTCCTGTGTAAGAGCAGAAGGCAGTGGGGATGCAGAGCGTAACATTGTCGGCGGCGTCTTCTTTAAGGAAGGCAGGGGACGTGCAATCCCAGGCCGTATAGCCGCGGGCTTCAAAGGTGGTGCGCAGGCCGCCGCTCGGAAAGGAGGAAGCATCCGGTTCGCCCTGGATGAGCTGCTTGCCGGAGAACTCCATCACGACTCCGCCGTCTTCGGTGGGGGAAATAAAGGAATCATGCTTTTCTGCCGTGGAACCGGTGAGGGGTTGGAACCAGTGAGTGTAGTGCGTGGCCCCTCTTTCGATGGCCCAATCCTTCATGGCATTGGCAACGATGTCGGCGATATCCGGGCTTAGCGGAGTGCCTTCGGCGATGGTTTTCTTCAGGGAAACATAGGCGTCTTTGGGAAGACGCTCCTTCATGGTCTTGTCATTAAAGACATTGGACCCAAAAACTTCGGTCAGATTCATCAGATCAGCCATGGCGCTGCTCTCCTTAAGTTGTCAGGGATACTTATATAAACTGGGGTGGGGCCAGCAGAACCGTTCGCAACATTATAGAGAGAATTTTAGGGAGCGCCAGCGAAAATTGAGCCCGGTGCCAGGCACCGGTGCCTGGCACCAGTGCCTGACACCGAATCTGGTAGAATTGAGCGAATCGGCCGGGAGGACCTGCGGAGGGATTGTGAAACTTCTCAAGTTATTGTTAATAAATGGGATAGTATTTATTTGCCTTTTTCTTCAGGCCGAATTCATCACCCGGGTCTATGTGGACGGGAGCCTTCGGCAGGCCTGGATCAGCCTGCAAAATGAGTTCGCCCAAACGCCCTATTCGAAGTTGGGTGCCATGCAGTGGCTCCTATCCGATCCGGAACTGGGCTACCGCCTCAACCCGGCCCACCCGGACATAAACCGGTTTTCAATCCGCCACGGCGATCTGGAGATTCCCAAGCCCCCCGGGCGCCAACGGCTGCTTGTTTTGGGGGACTCGATTGCCTGGGACCGGCCTGGCCTGGTCGACTATTTAGAGGAAAGTCTGCGGGGTCATTCCAGTCTGGAGATCATTAATGCCTCCGTTCCCGGTTACACCACCTACCAAGAGCTTCTTTTCCTCAAACAGTGGTTGTTGCCGCTGGAACCCGATTGCATTCTGCTGATTCACTGTCTGAACGATCACCACCGCTTTCTCCACACCTTTGACGCAGAGATGAATTTTCTCATGACCCCCGAGGCCCGGCGCAGCCTCAGGACAAGGACAATCTGGGATCGCATGACAGCGCGGAGCTATCTTCTGTCCCGCTTGCAGCTGGAATGGCGGATGCGGGGCGAATTGCGGCAAGTGCGCCAAGATGCCTTTCCCTGGGAGAACCGGCCTGATATGGCCAATGCCTGGAAGCCGGAAAAGTGGGAAGAGTTTGGCGTTCTGCTGGAGGAGATGAAATCAGTCGCAGCGCAAAGGGGCGCAAAGCTTTGTGTGGTGAGCGTACCGTTTGAGCCTCAACTTGATGCGGGACTGCTGCGCCGGAACCGGGAATATGTATTGCTTCCGCAGAGCCAAATGGATACACTTTGCACGCGACTGAATGTGCCTCTATTGGATCTATTTCCGGTCTTTTTTCAGCCCGAAACGGGCTCGGCGCTCTTTCGAGATGGCATCCATCTGACGGAGGCCGGGCATCGTTTGGCTGCGGACAAGATTGCCGGGTTTCTTAACCAATTAACAGAGTGGGACAGCTATGCTTCGACACAAGACCGTTAATCCTCCCCGCAGTGTTTATCCCTTGGAGGACTGGAAGATCATCGAAACGGAGTATTCTCCCCAGTGGTTAGCTCAGAATGAGAGTATTTTTTCATTGGGAAACGGTTACTTGGGAATGAGAGGTAATTTTGTTGAGGACTCCCCGACCTATTTGAGCGGGGCCTTCATCAATGGGTTCTACGAATCCTATCCCATCGTTTATGGTGAAGATGCCTATGGTTATGCGCGTAATGGGCAGACTATCGTTAATGTTACGGATGCAAAGATCATCCGGCTTTATGTGGACGACGAACCCTTTGAGCTCAGCAGGGCCCGTATTCTCGACTACAGACGTATCCTTGATATGAAAAAGGGCCTGTTGACCAGAGACGTTCTTTGGGAGACACCTCGCGGCAAGCAGATTCAGTTGTCCTCTGTAAGGATGGTATCGTTTGAGCAGAAGCATCTTGTGGCGATCAGTTATGAGGTTACAGTGTTAAATGATGCGGCCTCGGTCACTATTTCCTCCGAAGCTGTCACAGAACAAAAGACCAGGACAGGGGAAAACGACCCCCGGCAGGCGCCGGTGCTTGGCCATCGAGTGCTCCTGGCTCAGGCGCGCAAAGTGGAAAAAGAGCGCATTGTGCTTTGCTACAAGACCGCAAATAGCGGTCTCACATTGGCCTGCGCTATGGATCACCAAATGGATACAAATTGCTATGTTAAGAAGAAGGCCTTGGCGGACAAGGACGGCGGCCAGGTCGTCTACTCTGTGCAGGCAGAGGCCGGGATCCCTATCCGCCTTCGAAAATATGTGAGTTACCACACCACGGCGACAGTGTCTCACCGGGAGGTCGCGGCCCGCGCAGAAAGAACGTTGGATCGGGCTATGGACCAGGGATTTGATGCCATTCTCCAGGAGCAGGAGCATTCGTTGCAGGAGTTCTGGAACAGGAGCAATGTCCACGTCGGGTCTGTGGACCAGGCCGCACAGCAGTGCGTGAACTTTAATCTGTTTCATATTCTCCAGGCGACAGGAAAAGCCGAAGGAACGGGAGTGGCGGCAAAGGGTCTGACGGGTGAGGCGTATCACGGCCACTATTTTTGGGATACTGAGGTTTACGTGCTTCCCTTTTGGATCTATACAAACCCTAGGGTGGCCAGGAACTTGCTGTTGCACCGGTATCAAATGCTGGACAAGGCGCGTGTCCGGGCTTGGCAAGTGAACCAGAAAGGAGCGCTCTATCCCTGGCGTACTATTAATGGGGAAGAGGCGAGCGCTTACTATGCTTCCGGTACAGCCCAGTACCACATCAATGCGGACATCATGTATGCAATGAAGAAGTATGTTGATGTGACCGGTGATAGGGATTTTCTATATGAATACGGTGCGGAAATGCTCATCGAAACGGCGCGCCTTTGGGTGGATTTGGGCTTCTTCTCCGAGCGGCGCGGAGGAAAGTTTTGTGTTCACGGTGTGACCGGCCCCGACGAGTACAACACGGTTGTGGACAACAACACTTTTACCAACTTGATGGCCCGGGAAAATCTCCGCTATGCGATTTCCGCATTAGCTGAACTCCAAGAAGTAAAACCCGGTCTGTACGAGAAGCTTATAAGCAAAACCATGCTGGATCATACTGAAATTGCCAATTGGGAAAAAGCAGCCGGGAACATGTACATCCCGTATGACGACAATCTGGGAATCCATCCGCAAGACGACAACTTTTTGGACAAGAAACCCTGGGATTGGGACACTCCGTTAGAGAAATATCCGCTGCTCTTGTATCATCATCCTCTTGTGATCTATCGCCATCAGGTTATCAAGCAGGCCGATATTGTGTTGGCGATGTTTTTGCTGGGCAACGAGTTTTCTTGGGAGCAAAAGAAGCGGAATTTCGATTTCTACGATCCGCTGACTACAGGTGATTCCTCACTTTCGGTGTGTATCCAGTCCATTATGGCTTTTGAGCTGGGATACCGGCGACAAGCCTTGGACTACTTTAGGTACGCCTTGCTCATGGATCTCTCCGATGTGGGAGGTAATGTCCGGGATGGTTGCCACATTGCCTCTATGGGGGGGACTTGGATGGCATTGGTTTATGGGTTTGCAGGTTTGCGCGACTATAACGGCCGTATTCGCTTTGATCCGGAAAATCCGGGTGGTGAGGAAGCAGGGATCAAGTTTCCTTTGAGAGTTCGCGGCCAGGACCTGATTGTCGATATTCAGAAAGACCAGGCGTCCTATTGCTTACAGAAGGGGGCAGGCCTGACAATCGAACACCAGGGCGAAGTGTTGGATTTGATTGAAGGAGTGCCTGTTTGCAGGGAAATCCGCCCCCGGGGGACGAGCGAGAGTGTCTTCTGAGGACCCGTAGAGCTTCCTTGCGGAGGCCCTGAAAAGAAGTGTAGGATAAGACGGTTTTTGAGAGAGTTCTCTTTTATCAGCAGGAGGTGTTATGAATCGCTTGAGCATCACAGTGTTGGTTCTTGCCTGTTTTGTTTGTGTGTCCGTATCCCCGGTTCAGGCGGGTTTTGGATGGGATCCGCGCAAGCAGGATAAACTGGCGGAAAGTTGTGACCGGGCCATCCAAACCTTCAAAGAAAAGGATCCGGAGCTCAAGGACTTCTTTGATAAGGCCTATGGCTACGCGGTTTTTCCCACCGTGGGCAAGGCAGGAATCGGCATTGGCGGGGCCCATGGTTCCGGTTTGGTTTACGTAAATCATACGCCGGTGGGGCGGACTAGTCTGACTCAACTCAGTATTGGTTGGCAGCTGGGTGGCCAGGCCTACAGTGAAATCATTTTCTTCAAAGACAAGACTTCCTTCGATTATTTTAAGAACGAGAATTTTGAGTTGGGTGCCCAGGTTTCGGCTGTGGCGGTGACCATGGGAGCTTCCGCAGATGCCGATTACAGCGGCGGAGTGGCGGTTTTTACCATGGCCAAGGGGGGCTTGATGTACGAGGCTTCCGTGGGCGGCCAGAAATTTACCTACAGACCTCTGGAAATGTAGCATGGATCCTGTCCTTCTTTCCCGCATTCAATTTGCGATTACCATTGGCTTTCACTTCCTGTTTCCTCCTTTGACCATCGGTCTGGCCTGGCTTCTGGTGATTGTGGAAGGTCTGGGGTGGAGGAAGAACGATCCCGACTATGTGGCTGCCGGCAAGTTTTTCGCAAAACTTTTGGCCATTACCTTTGCGGTGGGCGTTGCCACGGGTGTGGTGATGGAATTCCAGTTCGGCACGAACTGGGCTGAATACTCAAAGTTTGTGGGGGATATCTTTGGCGCACCGCTGGCGGCCGAAGCTGTTTTTGCATTTTTCCTGGAGTCCGGTTTTCTGGGACTCTATCTTTTTGGCCGCAACAAAGTATCCAAAGCCGTGCATTGGTTTGCCATCCTTATGGTGGCAGTTGGCGCCACGATCAGTGCTTTTTGGATACTGGTTGCCAATTCCTGGATGCAGACTCCGGCCGGTTTTGTTGTGCGAAACGGCCGGGCCGAGCTCACGAGCTTTGCCGAGGCGGTGTTCAATCCATCCATGTGGTATCGTTTCTACCACACTCTGGATGCTTGTTTGATTTCGGGTGCTTTTCTTATGGCCGGGGTCTCTGCTTATCTCCTGTTGCGCAATCGCGAGAACCCCATGGCCCGCAAGACTCTCCGAATCGCTATTATCTCTGGTCTTTTCGTATCGCTAATGGCTCTCTATCCGACGGGGCATGAACACGCCCGGCAGGTGGCGCGCACGCAGCCGGAGAAGTTCGCAGCGATAGAAGGTCTCTATCAAACTCAGCAGGGAGCGCCTTTGGTTCTGTTCGGGTTGGTGAAAACCGATCCGCCGAAACTTCTCGCGCGTGTTGAAATCCCCAAATTGACGAGCTGGATGGTCTACGGGGATTCCAATGCGGAGATCAAAGGCCTCAATGAATTTCCGGAAGACGAGATTCCGCCGTTATGGATGACCTTTGTCTCTTTCCACAATATGGTGATCCTGGGGTTGTTTTTTATTGCCGCGATGATGTTGGGAACCTTCTTGCTGTGGCGGCGCCGGCTTTGGGATTCCAGATGGTATCTGAAGCTTTTGATCGGGGCCATTCCGTTGCCTTTGATTGCATGCGAGTTTGGATGGGTCACTGCGGAGGTCGGACGGCAGCCTTGGATTGTCTATAAAGTTTTGCGTACCAGCGAGGCTGCCTCGCTTACGGTTTCGGCCGGAGAGATTCTGTTTTCCACGATTCTGTTCAGTTTTATTTACATTCTCCTGGGAGCGCTGTACTTGTTCCTGATGGTCAAGGAAGTGAAACATGGATCTTAATCTCATCTGGTTCATTTTGTTTATGGTGTTGATTAGCGGCTACGCAATACTGGACGGCTTTGATTTGGGTGTCGGGGTTTTGTCCTTATTTGCCAAGGGGGATGAGGAGAAGCGCATCCACATGAATGCCATAGGACCGGTATGGGACGGTAACGAGGTTTGGTTGCTTACCGCAGGCGGTTCGCTGTTTGCAGCTTTCCCTCCGGTTTATGCCACAGTCTTTAGCTCCTTTTACTTAGCCTTTATGCTGTTGCTGGTGGCCCTTATCTTTCGAGCGGTCTCTCTGGAGTTCCGTTCCAAGGTTGAGGACCCTCGTTGGCGCAAGTCTTGGGATTGGGCCTTTGGATTGGGGAGTTTTGTGCCGGCGCTTCTATACGGTGTGACGGTTGGGAATATTGTGCAGGGTTTGCCTCTCACAAAGGATTGGGTCTTTACCGGTAATTTTCTCGGGTTGCTCAATCCTTATGCCTTGCTGGTGGGGTTGCTCTCTTTGGTGATGTTTATCCTGCACGGTTCCTTGTACATGGGGATGAAGACCGAGGGGGATTTGCAGGCGCGTATGAAGAGCTGGGCGAGCAGGACTTGGATCGTCTTCATCGTACTCTATTTAATCACCATGATTGCCACACTCTTTGCTGCCAAACATGCCCTGGCTGCGCTGCTCGGTCGCCCCTTATTCTATCTGATGTTCTTAGTGTGGTGCCCGGCATTGGTTTTGATTCCCGTGTTCAGTCAGGCGGGCAGGTTTGGTAAGGCCTTTGTGGCTTCTTGTGTGAATATTGTCGGTGTAATCGTTATGTGCGCGGTTGCGATGTTTCCCAGAATGGTGCCGGCCAGCACGGATTTGGCCTACAGTCTGACCATCTACAATGCCTCCTCCACACCGCGCACTCTAATGGTGATGCTGATTATTGCGGGAATCGGCATGCCCCTGGTGATTGCGTACACTGCCTTTATCTATGTGGTTTTCAAGGGTAAAGTGGTTCTTACAGAAGAAAGCTACTGAGGTCCGTTTGAGGCTTCGTCCCTTCCTCTCCCTGGTTTGTCTTTTTCTCCTCATCGGAAGCAGCAGTGTGTGTGCCCAGGAAGCTGTTTCCGACACCTCCAGCACCTCCGGCCATAACGTGATCCTTATTGTGGGCGACGGCATGGGACCTGCATTTGTGACAGCCGCGCGCGTTGATTCTGAGGGAGCTTCCGGAACCCTGGCTTTGGACAGCCTGCCTCGCACGGCTTTGGTTCGCACCTATGCCCGGGACTATATCGTTACCGATTCCGCAGCGGCAGCAACGGCCATGTCCTGCGGGGAAAAGACCGCTGTCGGTATTCTGGGGATGAGAGCGGATGCTCGCGAACGCAAAGGCGCTGGGAGGGATCTGGAGAATCTTACGGAGTGGGGTGCGCGCTGGGGGATATCCGTGGGCGTGGTAACCAATACCAGCGTGACGAATGCCACTCCGGCGGCTTTCTATGCGCACCATACGAATCGCGAGGCCGAGTATGAGATCGCTCAGCAGGCATCGAAGAGTTCGTTGGTTCTGCTAATGGGCGGAGGGGAGCAGTATTTCCGCCGGGGGGTCGATCTGGCGGGCTGGACTGTCTTTAGAAGCCAACCGGATCTGATAAAGCACAAGCCATGGGAGGTTGCGCGGGTGCTGGGAATTTTTGCGGAAGAGCATCTGCCCTTTGAACTCCTGGAAACGGATAGGGAGGGGGCGCCCACCTTGTTGCAGATGAGCGCCTGGGCTCTGGAGTTTATGGAGGCGAAGAGGCGTCCGTATTTGCTGGTAATTGAGGGCGGCCGCATTGATCACGCTGCGCATGGGAATCGCGCGGTTGCGGCAATTCAGGAGGTGCTGGCCCTGGACTCTGTCGTCAATCATGTGATCGGCCGTGTGGATGAGAGTCGAACGATGGTTTTGGTTTGCGCGGATCATGAGACCGGCGGCTTTGCCCTGAATGGGTATCCCACCCACGCGGAGGGGATTCGCGGGGAAGCCCAATGGCCCGGCGGAGTTCCGGTGATGAGTTTCGCGACCGGGCCCGGAGTTAGGCCGCGCATGGAGGACGACACCCGTCCCTCTGTTTCCCAGATGGGCTCGGCTTTGCACACGGGCACGGATATTGTGCTTTATGCTTGGGGTGCGGGTTCCGGGGAAGTCCACGGTACGCTTGAAAACACCGATATCTACCGCTTCATCAAAACCCACCTAAAAAAGAACGTTGAGGGGCTGGAGTGATTCAAGACGTCCGTCCGGTTCAGGTTGCTGTTGTGCAAATGAATTCCACGCCAGATGTGGAAGCCAACCTCGGTGTGGCGGAAGCGCTTGTGCGGGAAGCCGCGCGACAGGACGCGGAACTCATTGTCCTGCCCGAGGGTTTTGCCTGTATGTCTCCGGACAAGGAGAAGACAGGGGTTGCAGAGTCGCTGGAGGAGAACGGGCCGATACTCTCCTTTTGTTCTGATCTTGCGCGGGCGGTGGGGAGTGAATTGGTCTTGGCAGGCTTTCCGGAGAGAGGGTCTGTTTCAGGCAAAACGCGGAATGCTTGTGTGCATCTGAATCGTGAGGGTCAGATTCTCAGCGTGTATCGCAAAATCCATCTCTTTGATATTCAATTGGATGACGGAACCAGCTCCAGGGAATCCGAACACACCGAAGCCGGAGAAGACGTGGTGGTGAGTCCGGCTCCTTTCGGCGGGTTGGGGCTCTCGATCTGTTATGATTTGAGATTCCCTGAACTCTACAGGCGGTTGGTGGATAAGGGGGCAGTGGCCTTTGCCGTTCCTGCGGCTTTCCTCATGACTACGGGGAAACATCACTGGCACGTTCTGCTGCGGGCCAGGGCCATTGAGTCCCAGTCCTATGTTCTGGCTGCGGCGCAGACAGGCCATCATTTTGGGACACGGGAATCTTACGGCCATGCGCTGATTGCCGATCCTTGGGGCAGTGTATTGGCTGAATGCGCGGAGGGGGAAGGGGTGGCTGTGGCGACAGTGGATCCCGAGGTGGTTTCCGGTATTCGGCGACAGCTCCCCAGTCTTCAGCATCGGAAACTGTAATTGCTATTGATAAGGCAGGTATTTTGCCTTTGCAATGAGCGGCCTTCCCATTACAATGGCCGGTATGAATCGTGTCGGGTTATTGATCTTTGTTGCAGTTGTCTTTTCTTCAACCTTTGCAGGGTTATGCTGGTCTGCTGAGAACGAACCGGCGGAACTGGGAGTTCGGGTCGGGGCAGGGGAGGCCAGCGAGTCAAAAGAGTTTCATCTGTACGAAGTGCAGGGAAGCATTCCGTTGCCCTGGGCCCTGGAGTGGCCTGATTCCCAAGGATTGCTGGGAGTGCGGGCAAATGCTGCGCTGGGAATGATGCGCACCGGCGGGGACAGCGGGGTTTATGTTTATTTGGGGCCCGCCTTAAGGTTTGGCCGGCAAAAGTGGTGGGTTGAGGCGGGGACTGCCCCCACTGTTATTGCCGAGGACCGCATTGGCGGAGAAGACCTCGGGGGTCCCTTTCAAATTACAAGCCATTTGGGTGTGGGGTACCGGTTTACAGATAGGTGGAGTACCGGATTCCGGATCCAACACATGTCCAATGCCGATATCTACACGAGAAATCCCGGGTTGGACTACGGCACGCTGGAAGTGAATTACCGTTACTAGCGGGCCAGCGAAAGTCTTTGCGCACTATTATCTTTGGCGACATTCACGGGTGCTACGAAGAGTGGCAGGAGTTGCTCGGGAAGGTCGGGGCCTCGGATGAGGATACCTTGATCTCAGTCGGGGATTTGGTTTGTAAGGGGCCTTATACTAAGAAGGTCCTGGACCTAGCTATGAGTTTGCCGAATTTAAAGGTCGTGATGGGAAATCACGACCTTTCTCTTTTGAAGCGCTGGCAAAATAGGCAGCTGGATTCCCTGACTACCGAGTACCAGCAGGATGCGGTGCGGGATATGGGTGCTGGGCTGGACAATTACATGAACTTTATTGCCGGCTGGCCCTATTACATTGAGCATCCCGATTATCTTGTGGTGCATGCGGGTTTGAGGCCGGGGATTCCTGTGCACGAGCAGTGTGCAGACGATCTCGTCCGGTTGCGTACGGTGGAACCTGAGGGCGAGCCCTGGTGGGAATTCTACACGGATCCGAAGCTGGTTGTGCACGGACATTGGGCGGCCCAGGGCCTGGTGGTGCGTGAGAATGTCATTGGACTGGATTCCGGTTGTGTTTACGGCAAAAGGCTCTCCGCAGTGATCCTCCCTGAGCGGCAGATTGTGAGTGTCCCCGCCCGCCGCGCCTACCAACCCATCATCTAAGTTCTTGGTGCCAGGCACCGGTGCCAGGCACCAGTGCCTGACACCGTCTGTTTTGACAAGGCTATTGGGGCTCATTACAATGTGGATTCAAACATCCTCTAAAATATAGAGTTACGGCGAGGTAGACGATGAGTGCGACGAATCCGAGATTTGCAGTAATCCTTTCAGGATGCGGATTTATGGATGGATCCGAAATCCAGGAATCGGTGCTGACCCTGTTGGCCATCCGTAAAGCAGGAGCCAGCTACCAGTGCTTTGCCCCGGACAGTCCGCAGCACCATGTGAGCAATCACCTGACCCAGGAAATGGTTCAGGAAGAGCGCAATGTGCTTGTTGAGTCCGCCCGTATTGCGCGCGGTCAAATTCTGCCCCTTTCCGAATACAATGCCGCAGCCTTCGATGCCTTGGTCCTGCCCGGCGGCTTTGGGGCGGCAGCCAATCTTTCGGACTTTATCGATAATGGGGATCGATGCTCGGTCCAGGCCGATGTTGAAAATGCTGTGAAGGCCACTCATGCTGCCGGGAAGCCCATTGGCGCGCTCTGTATTGCGCCCGTAGTGTTGGGAAGACTCCTTCCCGGAGTGGAACTCACCATAGGCAATGACGCCGCAGTCAATGCCGCCCTCAGGAACATGGGGGCCAGTCCAGTGGATGCCGGGCCTACGGATATCGTGATTGACGCCGAACAGAAGGTTGTCACCTCACCTTGCTACATGTATGACTCCAGTATTGATCAGATCGCCGAAGGCGCCGAAAGGGCAGTGGGCGCGCTCATAAAACTTCTCAAGAAAGCACAGGTAAGCACTTAATCATGGGTCAAGATCCGGAAAAGAAGAAATACAGAGTGAATTTGCCCAAGACTTCGTTTCCCATGAAGGCTTCTCTTGCCGTGCGCGAGCCTCAGCGATACAAGCAGTGGGAAGAGGAGGGTTTGGAAAAGCGGCTTTGGGAGCAAGTCCGTACCCGCGACAAACGCTTTATCCTGCACGACGGCCCGCCTTACGCAAACGGCCATATCCATATCGGCCATGCCTTGAATAAGACGATGAAGGACATGATCGTCAAGTTCCGGACCATGCAAGGTTATTGCACTACTTATGTGCCGGGTTGGGATTGCCACGGCCTGCCTATTGAGGCAGCGCTTCTCAAAGAGCAGGGCAAGCAAAAGGACCAGGTTGACCAAAATGAATTCCGGAAGCAGGCGCGGGCCTACGCGGGCAAATATGTCAAATTGCAGAAGGCGGAATTCCAGCGTTTGGGGATCTTCGGGACTTGGGAGGATCCGTATCTCACGATGAATCCGCAATACCAGGCCTCCATTGCCGGGGCTTTTTATGAGCTCTACAACAAAGGCTACGTGTATCGCGGAGAAAAGCCGGTGTTTTGGTCCATTGGTGCGGAAACCGCATTGGCCGAAGCGGAGCTCGAATACCAAGACAAGGTCTCGCAGGCGATCTATGTGAGTTTTCCTGTGCCCATTGCCGGACTCGACACCGCTCTTTTGCAGGAGTGGGGTGTTTCAGCCGGGACTCCGGTCTCTTACTTGATCTGGACCACCACCCCGTGGACTTTGCCGGCCAATGTGGGGGTGGCACTGAACGAGCATTTGGAGTACGGCGTGTATTGGGTCAATAACAAACAGATCTTTATCTGCGCCGCAGTTTTAGCCGGGCGCCTTAAGGAGAAATTCGGGATCGAATCCATTGAGCGCCGTGCTGTTTATACCGGCTCTGAAATAGTGCGGCGGGTTCCGGAATACCAGCACCCTTTTTGCCCGCGCAAAGGGCGCGCGATTCTGGCGGACTATGTGTCCGGTGAGGACGGAACCGGTATTGTGCACATTGCCCCGGGCCACGGAGAGGAAGATTATTTCCATGGCCATCTTCAAAACGGTTTGCCCATTCTTTCCCCGGTCGATCACAAGGGGCGCTTCACGGAGGACCCGGGCGAGGATCTCAAGATTCAGGGTGTCGGAGTCTTTGAGGCTAACCCGGTCATCGTCCGGCACCTGGAATCCAAGGGGTATTTGCACGCGGTTGAGCAGCATTCGCACTCGTACCCCTTTTGCTGGCGCACCAAGACTCCGGTGATTGTGCGCTCCACGCCACAATGGTTTCTCAAGGTGGACCACGAGAACTTGCGCGAGCGCATCCTTAATATCATTGAGGATTCCTCGCAGACTGAGTGGTTCCCGGATTGGGGGAAGAACCGGATTATGGGCATGATGGAGACGCGGCCTGATTGGTGTCTATCGCGCCAGCGCCTCTGGGGGGTGCCGGTTCCCGTGGCCAAGCACAAAACCAGCGGCGAGGTGTATTGCCCTCCCGAGTTCCAACAGCGCGTTTTGGAAGTCTTCCAAAAGGAAAGTGCGGACGCTTGGTTCAAACAGCCTAAGGAATATTTTTTCCCTGAGGGAGCCGAGGGCCTGGACGACTTTGAACTGGAAACGGACATTCTGGATGTGTGGTTTGATTCCGGTGTGAGTCATCAGGCGGTTTTGGAACAGGGCCATGCGCTGGGTTTTCCGACCGAGCTCTATTTGGAGGGCTCGGACCAGCACCGGGGTTGGTTCCAGACCTCAATGATTACTGCGGTGGCTTTGCGCGGGATGGCGCCCTTTAAACAGGTGCTCACGCACGGATTTGTCATGGACGGCGAAGGCCGGAAGATGTCCAAGAGTATGGGCAATGTAGTGAGTCCGCTGGACGTGATGAAAGAGTCCGGCGCCGATATCCTGCGCCTTTGGGTCTCTTCTTGCGATACCAACAATGATGTGCGTGTCGGCCCGGAAATCCTTGCGCGTATGTCGGAGGCCTACCGGAAGATTCGCAACACCTTCCGCTATCTCTTGGGAAATATCAATGATTTTGATCCCAAGGTGCACAGCGTGCCTTTTGATCAAATGGATGAAGTGGACCGTTGGATTCTCAGTCGACTCAGCCAGGTGGCGGGCGAAGTCGTCAATTGCTATAACGAATACCGTTTTCACCGGATCTACCAGCTCATCTATGATTTTTGTATTTCGGATCTGAGTTCTTTTTATCTGGATGTGCTCAAGGACCGGCTTTACTGTGACCATCCGGACAGCCCTCAGCGAAGATCCACTCAGAGCGCGCTTTTCCGCGTAGCCAAGTCACTCTGCCTGCTGACTGCTCCGATCTTGGTATATACCTCGGACGAGGTCTGGCGCACCTTTGATCCGGGCACCAGTGTGCACGAGGCCCTCTGGGATGAGAGTTTGTGGGGCGATTGTGACACAGAGGCTATAGAGCGTTGGGCCACCATCCGCGTGGTGCGCAGGGTCTCCGACTTGGCTGTGGAAAAAATGCGCGCAACGGAAGATGTGGGCAGCCCCTTGGATTGCGAAGTGTTCGTGCGGTCTTCCGACCCGGAACTTCAGGAGTTTCTGCAAGCAAACTCAGAGGCTCTCAAGCTGGGCTTGATTGTCTCGGGTGTGGGCTTTGGAGAGGCTGAATGCGGCGCTGAAATGAGTGAAGAAGATCTAACAGTGCGTATTCGCCGCGCCTCTGGTCGAAAATGTGCGCGCTGTTGGAAATACACTCCTGAAGTGGGGACCCTGGATAATCCAGAGCTTTGTCAGCGTTGTTCGGATGTGGAGAGGGATCTTGCCATCTCTGTGGCGTAGTAGCTAAAGATTAAATCCGCCCCCGCCCGCTTGATAGCCAGTAACATCTCGGCCATGACCGCATCCCCGTCCAGCCAGCCTTTTTCTGCCGCAGCCATAACCATGCTGTATTCCCCGCTCACGTGATAGGCTGCCACGGGAACGTCAACCACGGCCTTGACTCTGGCTATAACGTCTAAATAGGGAAGCGCGGGTTTAATCATCACAATATCGGCGCCTTCGGCCACATCCAGCCTGACTTCGCGAAGAGCTTCGCGCACATTGGCAGGATCCATTTGATAAGTCTTTTTGTCGCCCGTGCGCGGGGCAGAGTCCAGGGCCTCCCGAAAAGGGCCGTATAAAGAGGACGCGTATTTGGCTGCATAGGAGAGAATACCGACTTCCTCAAAACCGTTCTCGTCCAGGACGCGTCGCAGGTGTCCGACGCGGCCGTCCATCATGTCTGAGGGCGCCAGCCAATCGGCGCCGGCCGCAGCTTGATTCAAAGCCATGTCTCCCAGGATCTCCAGAGTTGGGTCGTTGAGGATTTTGTTGTCTTCCACTAAGCCGTCGTGGCCGTCAATGGAATAGGGATCCATGGCCACATCCCCAATGACGCTGAGCTCCGGCAAGTCCTGCTTCAGAAGTTTGATTGTCCGAGGTAATAATCCCTTTGGGTTCTTGGATTCCGTGGCGGTCTTGTCCTTGAGGGATTCGGCGAGCACGGGGAAAAGGGCCACAGCCAGGACGCCGAGCTCGAAGGCCTCGGTCGCAGCCCGCAGAATCAGGTCGGGACTTAGCCTTGCACATCCGGGAAGAGACGGGATAGGTGTGCTGCGCTGTTTTCCTTCCTGCACGAACAGAGGCAAAACCAGGTCGCAGGGTTGCAGCGCGGTTTCGCGTAACAGGGCGCGAATCGCAGCGGTGCGCCGGTTCCTTCTGGGACGAATGGGAAGGGGGTTCATTAAAGACGGGCCCGTATCTTTTCAGCGAGCTGGGCAAGCTCGTCTTGGGAGGCCTCCCGGGCATTGGCAAAACTGAGATCCGGTATTGCATTCATGGGGATGAGGTGTACGTGAGCGTGCGGGACTTCCAAGCCCGCGACCATCAGCCCTACGCGTTTGCAGGGCACGACTGTTTTGAGGGCCACGGCCACTCGCTTTGCAAAAACCATGAGTCCGCTCAACAGTTCCTCGTCCAAATCAAAAAGATAATCCACTTCCTGTTTGGGGATGACCAAGGTATGTCCTGTTTTGACCGGCCGGATATCTAAGAAGGAAAAATACCGGTCGTCCTCCAGAATTGTGTGGCAGGGGATTTCTCCCCGGATGATTCGAGTGAAGATACTTGGCATAGGGGTTCTCTCCTGAAAGGGATTAGTCCTGCAACTGATCCGCGGCGATCCCGAGCTCGGGAAGCATGACCGGGATGCCGTCGCTAATCAGATAGATGGTCCTTCCGTCTTCGGTGATGAGGCCCTCTTGGACAGTTCCCTCGACCGGTCTTCCGTCTACATATTGAAGCGCATGGCGGCTGATGATTTCGTTGAGTTTTTGCACCTGATCCTCGGAAATAGGCTTAACCGGGACCTTGGTGGTGGGGCAACACAAAATATTCAGCAATTCTTTGTCAATGGGCACGGCCGGACTCCTTCCTTTATGGCCTCCTATTGTACACCACTCCACACTCCAGGGACGGTTCTCTCCATCCCCAACGGGTGGATGGAGTTACACGAGAACCGTCCCCTCGCTTCCGCCAGCCCCGATGGCGTTGAGGGGGGACGGGCCTCCCGTAACTGCTTTCAGCGCAATGGGTAGGCGAGACCTGTCCCTAAGAGCTTGATTTTTGGGCTGGATATGATTATGATGCTCACTTTCGTACGGACAAGGAGAAAGTCATGGCCAAGGCAGTAAAACGCATCGTTATCCGGTTGAAGAGCACTGAGAGCCCGCATTACTACTCTACCCGGAAGAACAAGACCAACACGCCGGACCGGATCGAGATCAAGAAGTACGATCCCGTGGTCAGACGGCACGTCCTCTACAAAGAAGCCAAGTGAATGAGGACGTGAGTTGTGGAGTGAAGCGAACACAACTCACGGTCCGAATTCATCCCGAGCGCAGCGAAGGATCTGATGCAGGGCATCTTGTGGAGCGCAAGCGATCTTTGCGGAACAAAGACCGCCACGGGCTTTGCCCTCGCGGCGACGGGTTCTAGTCAAAAAAATTTAGTTGCGAATTATCCGAACGCCTCTTAGGAGCGGCACTCAAGCTGTGTTCCAAGAGGCGTTCTTCTATATCCTGAAGGAAGCGTGAGATAGTGCGCTCCCGGATCTTTCCCTGCCAGAGCCGGCGCTTGGCGTGGCAGAGAAAGAGCCGGTCCTCTGCGCGGGTCATCCCCACAAAGAACAAACGGCGTTCCTCTGCCAATTCCTCTTCGGAACTCTTGCCACCCCAACTCATCGGCAGCAGGCCTTCTTCACAACCGGTAATGAAGACCACAGGAAACTCGAGACCCTTGGCTGCGTGCAGGGTGAGCAGTGAGACGCGGTCGGCGCGCGGGTCCCATTCGTCCACATCCTGCCAGGGATCGCGGGCCGGGGCCTGATAGGGAATGCCTGATCTCTCCAAAGCCTCTTCCAGACAATCAAGCTGAGCCTTGGCACGCACAAGCACCGCAAAGTCTGCAAAGGAATATTCGCGCTCGGTGTCTCCCTCACTGCGGCCGCTGTCCATGGAAAAGAAGGTTGTGCCGCCGATCAGTTGTTCGATGCGGTGCACCACAAACTCGGCCTCGGCTTTGTCGGTTTTGGCGCAATGCAGGACGACTTTGCCGGTGTCCTCGATGATCGCCTGCACCTGCCGGTCCTCCAGGAGGGAACCCGGGGCCATCATTTGGCGGGAGGCGGTGAAAATGGATTCGCCGCTGCGGTAATTGCGCGAGAGAAAAACCTTCCGGGCGCCTGGATAGTCTTCCTCAAATCGCAGAAAGAATCCCACATCCGCGCCGCGAAAGCGATAGATCGCCTGGTCGGGGTCTCCGATCACGCAAACATTGCCTTTGTCCGGTGCGAGCAAGCGGATAAGCCGGTACTGGCTCTCATCAATATCCTGGTACTCATCAATGGAAACCCAGGCATAGCGTTGTCTGTATTGCGCGCAGAGGTCCGGGCTGTCTTCCAATACGCTGAGCGCAAGGCGCATCAATTCTTCATAGTCGAGCACACCGTTATGATCCGCGTCCTTTTCAGCGACCACCTCAAAGCCTTGAGGAAGGCCGGCAGCGTTGTAGTTCTCCTGCAAGATGCGATAGGCTAATCCGTGGAAAGTGCAGACCGGGATCTGTTCGCATTCTTCAGGAAGGAGCTTTTGCAGGCGGCTGCGCATTTCTTCGGCAGCGCGCCGTGTAAAGGTGAGTGTCAGGCACTGCTCAGGTTGGGCAGTTCCGCTGCGGACCAACTCTGCCACACGCTGTGTCAGGGTGCGGGTTTTTCCCGATCCC
>JAFGIU010000085.1 GCA_016929445.1 Candidatus Omnitrophota bacterium | reverse complement strand
CGCTCCTGAGGGTTGCCGGGAGGAACTTTTGCGAGGCGAGGATCGCGATTTCTCCTGTCACTGGAGCGGCGGGCGTATGCGCGTCAGTGTGCTGACACAAAAGGGCCGGCGCGCGGGGGTTTTTCGCATGGTGCCCAACAGCGTCGGGGATTTTGACTCCCTGCATATGCCTGCCGGAATCCTGCAGTCGTGGGCCTTGAAACAACGGGGTCTGCTGCTTTTTACAGGTCCCACGGGTTCGGGCAAGTCCACGACTGTGGCGTCGATGATTTCCTACATGAATCAGAACCAGGCCCGGCATATTCTGACCTTTGAAGATCCGATAGAGTTCGTTTATCAGGACGAGCGATGTATCATCAACCAGAGAGAAATCGGCACGGACTTGGAAACTTACGAAGAGGGACTCAAGCATGCCATGTACCAGAGTCCGGACGTGCTCTTTGTGAGTGATATCCGTGACGCGGCCACAGCCGATGCGGCTTTACGCGCGGCGGAAACAGGCCACTTAGTGATCGGAGTCTTGCATGCGCCCAATGCCGTTAAAGCCTTGCCCCGGATGGTCAACCTTTTCCCCCCGCATCTGCGGGAGGACGCGCGTTCCCGGTTGGGCCTGGTCCTCCAAGGGATCATGGGTCTGCGCCTGGTGCGCCGTACTTCCGGCGAGGGCCGTATCCCCGCCTGTGAGGTGCTGGTGGCCTCCCCAACGATTCGGGAAGCAATCGAGGAAGGGCGGCTGGGGGACATTACTCCACTCATGGAAGATGGAGCAGACGCGGGCATGTGCAGTTTTCGGCAATCTTTGGTCAAGCTGATTAGGGAAGGAAGTATTTCACAGGAAGAAGCCTTCTTGGCCGCGGACAGCGTTCAAGACTTACAAGTGAGCCTCTCAGGAATCAAACGATGAACCTAAATCTAAAAACACTCGCAGAGGAAATTCTCAAGGGCCGGGCCCTCAGCAAGAAGGAAGGCCTGCAAATTCTCCGAACACCTCCAAATCAGTTTAAAGACCTGCTGAATGCCTCGCTCCAAGTGCGTGAGCATTATTTCGGCCGCCGGGTCAAGGTAGCTGTTTTAAAGAACGCGCGCAGCGGCCTGTGCGGGGAGGACTGCAGCTACTGTTCCCAATCCAAGGTCTCGAAGGCCCCGATTGAGAAATACCCCATGCAGAGCTTGGATTCGTTGGTGGAGGGTGCGCGGGCCACGGTTGAGGCCGGAGCCAAGCGCTATTGTATGGTGATCAGCAATCGCGGGCCCACAGATAAGGATGTGGAGCACTTGGCCGAAGCCGCGCGCCGCATCAAACAGAAATGGAAGCACTTGGAGATTTGTTGCAGCGTGGGTTTAATTACCAAGGAACAAGTGCTGGAACTCAAAAAGGCGGGTGCGGGCTGGATCAATCACAACCTCAATACCAGCGAACGCTTTTATCCTCAAATCTGTACCACGCACACCTATGCGGACCGTTTCCGGACCCTGAGATATGTGCAGGAAGCGGGCCTCAATATCTGCAGCGGGGGCATCATTGGGATGGGCGAGGAGGACGGGGATATCGTGGACATGGCCCTCACACTCCGGCAGTTCAATGTGCGTTCTTTGCCCGTGAACACCTTGCACCCCATGGAGGGCACCCCGCTTCAGGACCAACCCCGTATGGACCCCGAGCGCGGCCTGCGCGCCCTGTGTTTGTTTCGCCTCACAAGCCCCAAGGCTGAAATCCGGGCCGCGGGCGGGCGGGAAATCACGTACACCGGCGAGTATGAAAAATGGGTCTTCTATCCTGCCAACTCCGTTTTTGCCGAGGGCTACTTGACGACCGGGGGCCAGAGCCTGAAAGAGACCTGTCAGGTGATCCGCAAGGCCGGTTTTGAGCCCGAAATCGAGCCGGAAGAAGTGGCGGTCTAAAGCCCCTTTTCCCGGACAAAAAAAGTTTTTAACTTTTCGCGGTCGTGTTTCTAAGACTCTGCACAGCAACCGCTTATCTAAGATCCTCAATTTTCCCCTAAGTGGTTGAAAACACAAAATATCAGGTACTAATAAATGATTCCATATCCTTGTAAGATCTCCCGGAAAATGGTAGTCTTCTCTTAGGGTTTGCAGAAGAACCACTTGCGATTCATTCATCCCTTCTCCAGCAGTTTCTTCTAAGCCCATTTCCAAGCAGATACGTTCATTTTTAAAAGGGGGAAGCATGGCCAAGGACTCTAAGTGCTGTGGCCTGCCCCGGAGGGGGCATTATTTAGCCTTCCGGCTGGCAGGCTTGGTGATTGCGCAAATCTTTCTTCTCACAAGTTTGGATATCAGTTGGGCCGCGCCCCAACGCTCCTTTTTTTCCAAACGCAACATTTCTCAGATTCAGACCTCAGGCCGCACGGCCGCAAATCCAACTGACATACAACACCGCAATGACTCCAGCTACAGCCGCATTGCGTCTGCGCATGGGGCCGGGCCTCTCCCCCTGGATCCGGCCAGCGTGGATCTGCCGGCTGAGCTGGGGCGTGTGGTGGAGCGCCAGATCTTTCCGGGTTCTTCGCAAGTGGTGGTCTATATCCAGGATGTGCATGCGCACCCCGAGGCCCAGGAAAATATTGCGCAGATTCTGAAGTACTTGAACCAGGCCCACGGAGTGAAGCAGGTGGCCTTGGAGGGAAGCGCGGGCCCGATCCTCACGTTCTTCTTTAGCTCTATCCCGGACGGCGGAGTGCGCCAACGCTGGGCGGAACAGGCCCTGAACCAGGCGATCATTACAGGGCCGGAAAAGGCCTCGATTGCGTGGCAGCTGCCCTTGGATTTGTACGGCGTTGAGAATCGCGAGCAATACATCGAGGACTATCTGTATTTCCGGCAAATGCACACGGTGCCTGCGGAGTGGGTGGCGGATATGGAGGCCCTGAGCGCGCAGGTGGAGGCAATCCAGGAGGCCACGCTAAGCCCCAAGGCTCTTGAGCTTTTGCGAGCGATCGCGGGCAGGGCAACCGCGGAAGGCAGTATGACTGAATACGTTCGGTTGCTCTCAGGTTTGGCCGGGGCAATGGGGCTGGACTTGGAGAGTCAGTATCCGGCCGTATGGGCCTTTGCCCAAGTTCAGAAACTGCAACCTGAACTCGAAGCAGCCCTCTATAAAGAGGAAACGCGGTCTCTGTTGGCAAGACTGATCAAGGCCCGGGCCGGCGAAGAGGGGGTACAGGATTTGATGAAGGCGGCTGCGGGCGCAGCCGGGGGACGTTTGGCGGCCGGGGAGCTGGCGGTGGTGCTGCAAGATTGGATCGCGGAAGAGGGGCTGGCGCCTTCGGAGTATCCGCAGATCCTCAAGGCCGCGGAATTCCACCGGCTTTCCGAAAAGCTGCAGCCCGAGCAAGTTCTGGCGCAGTCGCAGGAATTGGAGGCGCGCGTTTTGGCGGGCCTGCTGCGCAGCGAGGAAGAACAGCAGGTTTACGCGTTGGGCCAGAACGTGGGGCTTTTGATGAGTGTCTTGGAGGGGGATGCGGCTCCGGAAGAGTGGCGCAAGTACCAGGAGAAGCGGGCTCAGCTCGATCCCGGGCAATTGTGCAAGACAGCCGAGACCCTGGCTCAGCGCTGCGGGGTGGAGCTTTCCAAGACAGTGTGCGAGCAGGCATTGACGGCCTGGAAGTCTTGGGCCGATGGCGCCGAAGGTTTCTATCAAGTGGCCGAGGCGCGCAATGAATCTCTGGTGAGCAATACTTTGGCGTGGATGAAGGAAGGGGATGCTGTGCTTCTCACCGGCGGTTTCCACACCGAGGGCATCACCGAACTCCTCGCCCGCCGGGGAATCTCCTATGTGGTCGTCGCCCCCCGCGTCACGCAGTTTGCCGGCCCGGATCTGTATTTGGAGAGGATGTTGGCGTATGACGTTGGTGCCGCAAAGCCTCAGAACACTTTTGCCAGCGTGGCTCGTGCGGATTCCCTGGCCACGATGCATTTGTTGGCAGCAAACCCGGCATTAGATCCTGAAGGATTTGCCGGTATCATCCGACAACAGGCAGAGGTGGTGCTTGAGATGTTCGGAGAGCTATCACAGACTCAAAGAGCAATAAGGCTAAGGGAATGGCACGGCCTTCTTCGAGAGAGAATCGCAGCGGATGCGAATTCGTCCAGACCCTATTTCACAGATCCGCAGATCATTCCGCGCTATTTGCAGATTCTTTCGCAACTGGAGACAGAGCTTTGGGGATTGCCACAGCAGTTGGAATCCGCCGGGGAGAACTCAGCAAGCGTTCCCGAGAACGGCCGGCATCCTTTGATTTTGGATGGGCACCCCGAATTACTCAATGCTCCTGAGCCTGCATCCTTACCGGGGGGGCTGTTCGCCGAGTTACAAGGACTTCTGGGTTCGGACCTTACTCGAGAATCGCTTCAAGTACTCTTGGACAATTTGATTTTTGGGGGTGTTAAGGAGCCGGAGCAGGGGCAGCACTCTGAGTCCGCCAATTCCGCAGTAGATTTGTTGCAGGCGGCCGAGACTCTGGGGGAAAGCGTACGATTAATGAGTGCTTTGTCAGAGGCAGAGCTGCAGGCCACAAGTCTGTTGGTGAAATACTTGTCGGGGGATTCCGATTCAAGCGCCCTCTTGGCCCTCATAGATTTGGTCCGGACGATCAATCAATCCCTCTATTCAGACGCTCTGACCAAGGAATTTAGTGCTGAAGCTCAGGCGCTTATCATTGACTTTGTGTGGAGTCATTATCCGGAATTTTCAGAGCTCACAAATGCTGCAGTTTTTGATGAATTGGACCGCCGCCTTCAAGAGACAAGTGATCCAACAATTGAAGCAGTTCAGGATGCCTTATTCAGCGGCACCCGGCTTCTGGATCTAGTGGGCGAAGGCACTGAAGAGGAGATGGGAGGAAAGGTTGAGAGTTACTGGGATAAGGTTCTTGGCGATGAAAGGTTGGCAAAGTTTGCCCCGCCTCGACAGAGAGAGACGGAACTCGATCCTGAGTGGCAGGACTTGCTGGATTCTTTGGCCGGACACCTCAGAGACTCCCAGATTTTGACAGACCCGATGGCTCTCCTACAGGTATACAACCAGGACCTGGCCAAGATGCCCAGTGCCTTTAATCTGGTCTATGACACCAAACCGGATGCTGCTGTGCGTGTTCGAAGTGAAGACGACCTGATTCGCATCGTTCAGTTTGCGCGTGCGCATCACATCAATCTTATTCCCCGGGGTCGTGCGAGTGCGGCTTTGGGTGGGGCCATTCCTACGGACCCTTCCAAGAGGAATCTGGTGCTAGATCTTTTTGAGCTGAATTCCATCAAAGTGGAGGCGATCCAGATCGAGCCGGGGCAGTCTGATCGTATGATTCTTACTGTGGGGCCCACTGCGACCTTTGATGTCATTCAGGCAAAATTGGATGAGCACAACCGCGCTGTAGTCGATGATGCGGTGGAAGAGATTATGCGCAATGTCGTCGGTGTGGGCCTTTCCACACCGGCCGGGCAGGCCTTCAAAGAGACCTATGGTCTCGATTACGCAGCAGTGGAAGAGCTTCTGAAGCAGTATGTGCGTCAAAAAAAGAAATTAGATGATGGACTGAATAATTTTATTTTGGCTCTTCAAGGAGGGCCTGCTTCGCTGAAGCGTTTGGATGCTATTCGCGATCAAGAACTGCATCGTTTGAGTCTGGACAATCATTGCCCCAGCAATCCAGCGGGGGGTGTGGCCGGTTGGATTTCCAATGGAGAACCGGGTGTGGGTGGTTTGGGCATCAACAACTACCGCTATGGCAGTGCACTCCAAGCCATCGAGTCCATGCGTGTACTTACCGGGGCCGGAAAAATTGAAGAGCTCAAGCGCGGGGATCCGCGCCTTCAAGACTTTGTGGGCACAGGCGGTCGTTTTGGAATCATCCTCGAGGTACAGCTTCGCTTACACCGCATGCAGGGGGCGAGTCCCCGACTCGCCCGTTTTGAGAGCGGGGAGGAAGCCATGGCCTTTGTACAGGAAGTGACAAAAAAACCGGGCATGGATCCCACGCACGTGATGTACGAGCAGCACCACGGAGAGTCAGGCCCAGAGCATCAAGTGCTTCTGAATTTCGATGACGCTGAGCAGGCCCAACAGTTTGATGAGTATTTCGAAGATTATGCAAAGTCACCTCGGATCCGCAAGGTTAGTTTCTGGGCTGCCCTCAAAGGAGCCTTGACCCAGCCCGGTTTGAGAAAGATCGGTGCCCTGGGAGATCACTTTCTGTACTTCGTATTCAAGCACCAAAATTCCGTTCGACATGAGCGCATTGCGGGCTATGCAGGAATTACTCCCCGGATTGCTTCCCCGACTCTTGCTGGTTGGCAAGAGGCTTTTGACAAGTGGGACGAACGTTTACGTCCCATGAAGGCTAGGAACTTAGGCGATATGTACACGAGTGAAGTGGTCATGCCTCTGGACAGGGTTTCCGGTTACTTGGGGCAAGTGAATCGAATGACGCGTGGTTTGCGCACCCTGCGCCGCCTTCCGCGAGCGCCTGCCGCTCCGGACTTGGGCGTTGAGCTGGACACTCTAGCAGTGGCTGAACACATTTTGAGCCAGCCACTCCCTATCCTCGAATCGGATTCCGCCTTGAATGGTCTTAAAGCCTCGCTCAAAATCACGTTGGAATTTCTCCAAACTCCACTTCACCGACAAAGCCCCAATTGGAGGCAGGATCAGCTCTCTCTGCTAAACCGTCAGATTGAACTTTACAGAAAGGCAGAGCTCTTGGCTGTGGCTCAGATTTCCGAGAGCCAAGAAATCCCAGTCAGTCCGGGAAGTGATGTCTTGGTTGGAAAGCAGCGTGCCATTCAAAACATTCTCGAAGAGCTCAGGGCACTGCCAAGGGAAGGGAAATCCAATTTTAGGCCCGAGAGGCGAGGTGAGCTGATGTTGCGCTTGGAGGAGGAATTAGACAGCTACTCCATTCTTCGGTCAGAGGTCACTGGACAGACCAGGGATTGGGCGCCTCTGTTGAGGCGAGTGCCCGAAGTAACGGTTGAGAAAATGGATGCCCAGGAAATTGAGGCCGTGCTTCCGAGGGCTGCCCGCCGAGGGCGCAAATTCTTTGGCCGCAGTCGTCAAGCGGACCTTCGCATTCGGGTGAATGATGCTACTCAAATTGATTTCATTGTGCGGACAGCGCAGAGATTTGGCAGGCCCGTAGTGCTCAGCACTAATCCTCAAGCGAGTATGGGCCAGGCAGTGTCGGGAAGGGAGTATCTGTTGATTGACGTCTCCCAGATTTCTGAGATCGGGAATCCAGATGAGCTGATTCAGGGCTTAGTCCGCTACAACGAGACTCTGGAGCGACCGCAACATCTCGAGATTCATGGCAAGGCCTATGTGACTGCGGTGCACGATGCCGCAGGGAATGTCACGGGTTATGAAGCCATGGTTTCCCCGGAGTTCTTGAGCGATAGCCGGGATTTTCTCTCCTTCCATATGGATGCCGTGATTACCAAGGTCAATATGCTTGCTGCTGTCTTGTTTCATGAGGCGCGGCCTTATGGTCATGGTCTGTTCTTTACCGACTTCCTCAGAAGAGCGCTTGGGCAGGAGCACATGCATCGGCTTCAGAATGCGCGTAAGGAATACGACCCCGATAACATCATGAATCCGGGCAAGGTTACGGAAATGAAGACGCGCGGGCGCAATTTGCCTTCACGATTTGCCTTTGGTCCATTGGGTTGGACCTTAATGACGGCTTATAGATTCACCGTAATGCTGGCACCTGTGCGCAATAGCGTTATCCGCACGATTGATTGGAGCCGCAGAGTCGGTGGCAAGGAATTGGTGCGGTATGTGGAAGAGCTTTGGGCGGAGCAGGAGACCTGTATCCGGTGCAGTGCGTGTACTACCGTGTGCCCGATTGCGCAAATCATGATGAACTCCCGGGATCCTTGGCTCATGAAACGGGCCTTTGATGTGACTCCTGAGGGCCGTTTACGTTTGATGCGCAAGCATTTGTCGGGGCAGAAACTTACCTTTGATGAGCTCTTTAGTTTTGTGGCCTGCTTGCGCTGCGGTGTGGCTGAACAAGAGCATATCTGCCCGATTGGGGATCAACTGCTGGCCAATTATGGAGAAGTCTTGGGCGTGGGCGAGTCCAAAGAACTGGTTGCTTACGATGCGCTTGAACAGCAGCTGCGTGCTGAGGGATACCCCGTAGACGATGCGATCCGGCTTTTTGGAGATGCTTTGAGAAATCATCCGGGTGTTCAAATGGCTATGGAGGATTTGTACGGTGCGCGAGGAACACCCGTGGATCCCTCATCCAGCATTCACGCACCGCCGCTGAGCCAATTTCCCCAGTGGCAAGTGCATGTGGATGAAAGCATTTGTATTAACTGTACGTTGTGCGGCATTGACGACCCGAAGGTCGCGGAGCGCATTCAGCACCCTGAGGATCCGGATCGCCGGAAAATGGTCACTTTGGACGAACTCCTGAGGGCTACCGGGGGCCGCATTCCTGCGCGTTGGTTCAAAAAGCACGGAGGTACTCTCCCCAATAACCTGCCTCAAGTTCGCAATGGCGAGAGATCTCTGGAATCCGTGGGCCGCGGCATGGTGCAGAATGTTCGGCGCAACGGGAATACGGTGGAAATGGATGTTTTTGTGGAGCAAGGGCATGTGGCGCGCGCCGGGTTTGTAAGGGATTGGCGGGAGAACGCGTGGCAGACTTCTCAGGATGAAGTAAAGGGTCTTGTGCAAGAAGTGGGCCGGGTTACTGTGTCTGGAATGCAGATTGATGAAGAAGACGGAAACGTTGTTCTGGATGTTGAATTGGAGAACGGCCGCTTGGCTTGGGGTACCTTCTTGGAGATTGGCGAGGGTCGTGCCGTTAGGATTGCTGAGATTCGCCAACCTAAGAACCGGGGCCAGGGCTTTGTGGAAGTGGAGGAAGTCTTTTCCCGTGAACAAGGAACGGTGCGCGCACAGGTGGTCTTGGAAGGGGTGTCGGTTGAGGAGTTGGCGGCGCTCAGAGGGGATTCTGTACGTGTTTTGCAGAGAAATGAGCGCAAGCATGTGCGGCGATTGAGTACTGTGGGCATCCAAGGGGCGGAGGGGAGTGTTCCGCTGGTTCGCCGTTACAAAGGGGCCGCGGCTGTGGCCACGGTGAGCTTCAACGTGAGTGCGGATCAGGATTTGCCCTATCAGACTGGGGACTCCGTCGAGTTCTTTGAAGAAGTCACCCAAGTAGAAGCTCAATCCGGGGATGTGGGATGCACGGCATGTCAGAAATGTGCTAAGAACTGCCCGGCCGGAACTGTGCATGGTCTGCCGCATGGCGCGATTCATATCGAGCCGGACGAATATTTCTTGGAGCTCTGGGGTGCGGATTATGAGCCGGCAGAAATTGCTCGCATTACGGAAGAAGCGAATAGCATTACTTCGCTGAAAAGCGGAATGGGTACAGCCTCTGTGCATGCCCGGGTGCGCACCACAGCCTGGCGCCGTTGGCTCATGCGCGACCGCGAAGTCGAGATTCCTTTTAGTGCTCGAGAGCAGCATTTGCGTTTGGCCGCTGGCCTGAATCCCGCCGAAGTGGACGAAGCCCCTCCGGTCAATGAGCGATGGGCAGGTCTGAATCGTTTTGTGTTTGACCTTTCTGTGATTGTGCGTCCGACTCGCGATGGCCTGAGAGAATCCATCAGTTTTCGCCTTTCGCTGGGCCGGCGCCTGGCCTTTCAAGTTTATGACCGGCTCCGTCAAATCTTGGGAGGTCGATTTCCGGGAATGATCACGCGTATGCAGGGCGTTCATCTCAATATGCCACTTCTGTTTGAAGTGCCTGTGATTGAGGGAACGCGTTCTGCGGATGGTACCGGCCTTGCCCAGCAGCGCACCGGGGAGGTGGCGGAAATCATGGCCCGGAGTGCTTACTTGGAAGGATCCCTGGTCTTAATTGAGATTGAGGACTTTATCCGCAATTACGAAGCGCTCATGCCTTATGCGGAAAACATTTCTTTGCGCGTTCGAGGTGGATCCCTGGGGCGGGCTCTGGATGAGGTGAGGAAGCGGCAGAATGATTTCCCGGGTTTTGATACGGTTTTGGCTAAGCTGCCCATGATCGAAATTGTGGATGATGATCAGTATGGGGAGGACTCTCAAAGGTCCGTTGCCGAGGTTTTGAACCAGGCTAAGGCGCTCCAGCGTATTGTGCGGGGTTTTCCTGCGGAAGCGGAAGTCTCTCCGGCTCGATTACCCCAAATCTCTATCCTCTTGCAGCCGAGGGTTGGGACTGATCATGAAATGATTGCTCAAAGGGCTTTGGCCTTTGCTAATGCCGGGGCGGATATTTTGCACATCAAATCGCCCTTTAACGCAGCGGCAACCGATTATGAAACTGCGCGGTTAATTCCCACGGTATACGAGGCATTGAAGTCCGAAGGCAGGCACCAGCAGGTTCCGATTATTGCGAGCGGGGGTATCAAGCAAGCGGCGGACATTGGGGTGACTATGATGCTAGGGGCTACGGCCGTAGTGGCAGATCGTACTCCGCTCGTAGCGCTTGACCATGAGATGCCTCGTTTGGATCGAGAAGGACGTGAGCGCATTGAGCCGTTCAATATTGATGAGGGGGTGGAGAGGCTGCACAATCTCACCCATTCCTGGCTGGACCAATTCCAGGAAGTCTTGGGAGCATTTGGGGTGAGGGATGTCCGGCGTATTGTCGGGGACCGGGGCCGGTTGATCGATTTGAGAGAGCAAGAACTTAAACTCCACGACACCGTGACCAATCCGGATCACGCCAAGCGTTCCCAAAAAGTTAACGCGGCATTGTTGGAGGCAGAGGGGGAACTGATGCGGGCCAATACCTGGACGGCTCGCGGTTTGTTAAGGCTGGTGCGGAGTGTGGCGGAGCCCGAGGAGCGGTTGACTGTGGGTTGGGGGGAAGCCTTCCGAGTGGTGCACGAGCTCAAGGGCGATAAGCGTTGGACCAAGGATCTTCTGCAGAGCTGGTATAAGCTCGCCAGCGGTGAATGGACTTATGCGCAGCTTCGAGACCGCTACGGGACGGAACGCGTGGACACAGGGCAGGATATTGGGGCGGGAAGTTTGGATAACCTGCAATGGGTTCGGGTTCAACGCACAGACGGCGAAGGCGTGTCTCTGGGAAGGTCTGTTTCTTTAGAAGAACTGAGCGCAGAGCGCCGTCTGCAGTTCGTCAATCCAGAGACAGGTCTTATCGATATTGATGCATATGCCGAGTGGATTGACGGTCAGAAAAGGATGGAGGGGGACAGACGGGAGCCCAAACCCGTTAACCTGTCACCGGGATGGGAAAACCAACATGCTCAGCCCAAGGAAGTTGTTAAGAACGGCGAAACAGTGCGGGAACCCGCCGAGAAGATAGTTCCTCGCAGTATCCTCCATTTTGCTGATATGTCCGTGGGATCCATCGGATACAAACTGTGGTTTGCTAGAAATCTTGCGGCGGCTATTCTCCAGGCACATATGGGCAGTGGTGAGGGAGGTTTGTTGCAGAGTTTGCCCAATGTGTTTTCCACAAGAGTTGTGCCCGGGTTCCAAAAAAATACCCGTCTGATTCAATACCTTCTCAGGCGCAGTGGACGTTGGATTGCCACACAAGTGGCAACTGGGTTTTTCGGAGTCAAGGAGGATACGCTGGCGGAAGATTATGATGTGCTGGTTCTGGATGAGAACACTTGGTCTCAGTTCAAAGACTTGGATGAATTGGCTCATCGGATTCGCACGGCAAAAGAGGTGGTGATCAAGTACGGGCAAGGAGCAAAGCCTGGCTTGGGCGGAAAACTCCCGGGTTCTAAAAATAGGGAGCCTGTAAGTACTTATCGTGGAACCTCTGAAGGCATTGATTTGGACAGCCCCTTCCCCTTTCATAACGTGTATTCCATTGAAGACCACCGTAAGCATGTGGACTGGTTTAGGGCCCTCAACCCTCAAATTGTGGTCACCGGGAAAATTCCCACTCCGGTGGATACTTACCACGTGTGTAAGGGAATGGTCGAAGCAGGTGTAGACGTCATTCAAATTGACGGGACGGCCGGAGGCACAGGTGCTGCGCCACAGATCGCCAAAGACCGTATTGCCATGGCCTTGGAACAGGCCGTGGTTGATGCCCACAGATTCCTGGTGCAACAGGGGGTAAGAAATACGGTTAAGATTCGAGCTAGCGGAGGACTTCGGACCTCTCAGGATGTGCTTAAAATTATTGCATTGGGTGCTGACGAGGTTATGTTGGGAACCGGCGAAATTGTAGCCGTGGGGTGCAACCGCTGCACGGACTGTACCAAGGGCTGTGATATTGCCATCGCCAATTCCAATCAGCTGGTGGAGTCTCAGCGTGATCTTTTTGCGACCACCCAGAACATCATCAACGGACAATCCCAAGTGCTCTTTGATGTGGCGGCGAGCTTACAAGAAATGTATCAGGCAGGCCTTATCACGGAGCCCAGCACGGCTGCGCTTCGGGGCCGTTGGGATCTGATCGATCCGGATTCTTGGGGCTGGACCGAGGATTGGACGGGCATATCTCCCGCAGATCGTG
>JAFGIU010000084.1 GCA_016929445.1 Candidatus Omnitrophota bacterium | reverse complement strand
CGCGCTCTTGGTCGAAAACAAGGATCAGTCCCTTGACCGTCTGCCTGTGGTGACTCGGCCGCGTCCCGGACACGCGGATCTGGCCGGCGCTCTTAAGTACAACCAGCATGATGTGCGTAATATTTTAGAGCGCGCTTCTGCGCGCGAGACCACGGCCCGGGTGGCCGTGGGCGCGGTGTGCAGGCGTTTCCTGGAGGAGTGCGGGATCCGGATCCTGAGTCATGTGGTGGGTATAGGGGACGTGAAGTGCGAAGTGGGGGCTTTGGAATTTGAAGAACTCTCACGGCGCATTTCCGGTTCGCCTGTGAGCTGCGCGGATAAGGCCGTTTCGGACAAGATGGTGCAGGCCATTGATGCAGCCAAGGCAGGCAAGGACACCCTGGGGGGTGTTTTTGAGGTTGTGGCCTATGGGGTGCCGCCGGGCCTGGGGAGTCATGTGCAGTGGGACCGTAAGCTCGACGCGCAATTGGTGCATGCCTTGGTTTCGATCCAGGCCATCAAGGCTGCGGAGATCGGGGCGGGTGTCAGTGCGGCAGCCGAGCGCGGCAGTGCGGTGCACGACGAGATTTTTTATTCGGCCCAGCGCGGGTTTTACCGAAAGACGAACAGATGCGGGGGGATTGAGGGAGGTATGTCTACAGGGGAGCCTATTGTGGTGCGGGGTTATATGAAGCCTATCTCTACTCTGCTCAAGCCCTTGGCCTCCGTGGATATCCAAAGCAAGGAAGCCTTTGAGGCCACGGTGGAGCGTTCCGATGTCTGCGCAGTGCCCGCGGCCGGAGTGATCGCCGAGGCAGCCGTGAGCTTTGTTTTGGCCGCCGCTTTCCTGGAGAAATTCGGCGGGGACAGTCTGGAAGAAGTCCGGCGCAACCAAAATGCTTATGTTGAGCAGGTGAAGAAGTTTTGAATATTGTTTTAACCGGGTTCATGGGGACGGGTAAGAGCGTTGTGGGGCGCGCGCTTGCAGCGCGCCTCGAATGGTCCTTTGTTGAAACCGATGAAGAGATTGAGACCCGGGAGGGGCGGACCATCCCGGAGATTTTTGAGCAAGAAGGAGAACCCTATTTCCGGCGAGTGGAGCGCGAGGTCATTGAATCACTCCAAGGCAGCCGGAAAAAAGTGATCGCCACTGGAGGCGGTGCTTTTGTGGATCCATCCAATCGCGAAAAGCTGCGCAGCCTCGGAAAGGTTGTTTGTTTGTCGGCCTCCGAGGAGGTTCTGCTCGAGCGCTTGGGGCGGTCTCAACACCGGCCTTTGATGCAGGTCGAGCCCGGGGAGAGACTCGGGCGTTTACGGGGGCTCCTGGAAAGTCGGGCGCATGCCTATGCCCAGGCCGATTGGCAGGTGGACACAACGGCCCACACTGTGGATCAGGTCGTGGACCAGATCCTGAAACAGGTGAGGGAATAGGATGATGCCATGGATCAGCAAGAGGCCCTGCTCTGTCTTTGCGGTTTTGCGGGAATGGGCACCCGGGAGATTTTGGAGCACTGCCGCCGGGCCGGCGGGCTTGAGGAAGCGGTTGAGCGCCTAGGCAAGGGCGCATTGGACTGGTGGGCTGAGGAGCAGGTCCTGTGCCGGAAACACGGCACTGAATGGATTACGCTTCTTGACGAGAGTTACCCGCAGCTATTGCGGGAGATCTCCAGCCCGCCGCCGGTTCTCTATCTAAGAGGAAAACTTCCGCAGGAAGAATCGCCGCGCTGCATTGCGGTGGTCGGTTCGCGTCATGTCACAGCCTACGGATTGCGCATGGCCCGGCGTTTGGGACGGGAACTGGCGGAGTGCGGGATTGTCGTGATTTCGGGTTTGGCCCTTGGGGCGGATGCTGAGGCGCACCGCGGTTGTCTGGAGGCCAAGGGCAGGACAGTGGCGGTCTTGGGAAACGGATTGGCTTCAATCCATCCGCGGTCCAATGAGAATTTAGCCGGGGCCATTCTGAAGGGGGGAGGGGCTCTTGTGTCGGAGTTCCCGATGAAGGCTTTGCCCTATGCAAGCCATTTTCCGAGGCGCAACCGGATTATCAGCGGTTTGTGCCGTGGAGTCGTGGTCGTCGAGGCCATGAAACGCAGCGGGGCTTTGATTACTGCGCGCCTGGCCTTGGAGCAAAACCGGGAGGTTTTTGCCGTGCCCGGTGCAGCGGATTCGGCGCTTTCTTCGGGCCCGCACCATTTGCTTCGCGACGGTGCGGCCTTGGTCGAATCCGTGGAAGATATTTTAAGAGTTTTGGAGTGGCGGGAAGCAGTGCAGCATGTGGCTGCTGAAGCCCGGGGCGGGATGAAGAAAAAAGAGGATACGCCGCTTTTGAAGCCGCAGGCAATGCGGATTATGAAAGCGCTTTCCTCCGGCCCGATGGGGCCCGATACCTTGAGTGAGGTATGCGGGATTTCAACGGGGCGGCTGGCTGAAACAATGTTGGACTTGGAGATCAGGGGCCTGGTCCGTTCCTTGCCGGGTCCCGTTTGGGAAGCAGGAGGCAACCCATGATTAGAGAGAAGAGAAGTTATCTGAGACTTCCGACCGGGGTCCGGGTGACTTACAGAAGACTGGATGACGTGCGTATGGAGTCCTCGGTGACTAAAGACATTAGCGGCGGTGGGATTCGTATTCCCGTGGTTGATGACCTTGAGGTGGGCTGTCCTTTGGAAGTGCAACTGGAGCTTCCTCAGGAGCCTGCCCCGACCTATGCCTTGGGTAAAGTGGTGTGGGTGCGGCAGGCTGAGAACTCTGCGCGGGAAAGCGCCGAACTCGAGGCAGGCATTGCCCTCAACGCCTTTGACCGGGGCGTGGTTGACCGGTTTACGGCCCGCTGGGTTGAGGCCAGAGACTAACGCGTGGAAATCAGGATTAACGGTAAGCAGAAATCCGTGCCGGATCACCTCAGCCTAAAGGGCTTGCTGGATCATCTTGAACTGCAGCAAGGCGGTTTGGCGGTTGAAGTCAACGGAAAGATTGTCCGGCGACAGGATCATGAGGATTGGGATATACGAGAGAACGATTCATTAGAGATCGTTCATCTGATCGGTGGAGGATAGGTTTCTCGTGGCTGCAAAGAAAACAACTACCAAGAAGAAGACAATCAAGAAGACGGCCCGCAAGACGGTCTCCACCGGTGCCAAGAATTTGGTTATCGTTGAGTCTCCTGCCAAGGCCCGCACTATCAACAAGTATCTTGGCAAGGATTTTGAGGTAACTGCCTCGGGCGGGCATGTGGTGGATTTGCCCAAGAGCCGTCTGGGTATTGATCTCGAAAAGGATTTCGAGCCTTCCTATATTGTCATTGTGAACCGGAAGAAGATCGTCAGCGAGCTGAAGAGACTCATCAAGAACAAAGAGAATCTTTACCTGGCGCCGGACCCTGATCGCGAAGGAGAGGCGATCAGCTTTCATCTGGCCAATCTTCTGGGAGCCGGCAAGAACGTTTTCCGGGTGTCTTTCAACGAGATCACTGCCGCGGCGGTGCACGAGGCTTTTGAGCATCCGCGCGATATTAATCAGGAGCTTGTCAATGCGCAGCAGGCCCGCCGTGTGTTGGACCGGATTGTGGGCTATACACTGAGTCCGCTCTTGTGGCGCAAAGTCGGCCGGGGTTTGAGCGCGGGCCGTGTTCAGTCCGTGGCCT
>JAFGIU010000083.1 GCA_016929445.1 Candidatus Omnitrophota bacterium | reverse complement strand
GAGGATTGACGCAGAGGGGAGGCTTATTCTCAAGGGAGGGGGTTCTCCTCTCCCACTCCCGATCCGAATGAAGAAGAGCCGTCCGGTGCTCTTGTCCGAGCGCGAACTCCCGGGGTATTCCGAAGTCGCGCGTCTCGAGCTCCGGCGGGAGGCTGGGTTCCGCGAGGGTCTGGTCCGCTTCGAATTGGAGCTGCACCACTACTGGACCTTGCCAGGTAATGAGTACACAGAGCACGCCGGGCCTGTGGCGGTTCTCTATGCGCATATAGACGAAGACGGTGCTATCCATGTCTTGTCGGATGAGGAGTTGGAGGCTTATGTGTGGGAGAGCACTCTCCGGGCTGCACGTGTCCGGGTTGGAACAAAGGAAGTCCAATTCTCAAACCTGATTCTCCCTTCGCCGGCACTGCTCAAAGCAACCGAACACTATTCGCTGGTCTTGCACGATGGGGTTGGCAATGTTCTGAGCCGGCTTGAGCTGCCTCCGCGCATGCTTTGGATGGAAGACAGCCAGACGCTCCAATCGATCTGGGAGCGGATTCCGTTTAATGGCGGGGATGCGCAGAAGCGCGTATTTCTGTCGGTGACCGATGAGGATACCGACCGGGCCGTGATGACTTTGAAGGGAACAATCGATTCCGGGAAGGGAGAGGTGTGTTGGGAGGAGCCGGCTGAATGGAGCCCGGCCAGCGGGGCTGTCATGGAGATGATTGAGACCACGCGGTCTGCGGTGGAGAGGGCTGCTGAGGTCTCCCGCCTTTTGGGTCAATACCTCTGATTTTGCCCGGTGTCAGGCACCAGTGCCTGGCACCAGTGCCTGGCACCGTGGAACGGGCGTGAAACAAGTTGATTCAAATCTGCTTGATCTGTTATACTTAATACATCTATCTATTAAGTTATTTCTCACCTCCGATCTAATTCCGGACTGAGGGGCGCAGCTCCGAAGGAGATACGTCCCCTATCTCGAACAACAGAACGCATTAAGGGTGGAGTGCCATGAACCGATGCCGTTGCCTTGTGGGAATTCTTGTTGCTCAGGTCTTTTTGTTCACGAATATAGGGTTTAGCTGGGCCCTTCCAGTGGTTTCAGGACCGCTGTTGGGCAAAGGAGTTCAGCCCGAAGCGGTCAATGAGGCTTTTGAGCCGGGCAGTCTCGAAAGCCTTGAAGATCTTCAAATCCCTCCCGAAGCCGGACGCATTCTCGAAGCCCACATCGGCGGCAGCGATCTCCGAATCATCCACATCCAGGACCTTCACACCCACGGGGAAGCCCAACTCAATTCCGCGAACATCCTCAAATATCTGGTTGAACAGTACGGGGCAGACCTTATTTGCTCCGAAGGCGCCGAAGGCTGGGTTCATCCCGGGTGGCTTTCGGCGTTTCCTCCGCAATTCGAGGTTCGCGAGCGCGTGGCGCAAGAGTTTGTGGAGGCCGGTGAGCTCGTGGCTGAAGAATATCTGGCCATGACCACGCACCCCGAAGTGTTGATTTGGGGAGTGGAGGACCGCGGGCTTTATCTGGAGCAGGGGAAGCAATACAAGGCCATTTTGGGGCCGGAGATGCAGGAAGCTAAAGCAAGTATTGAGCGTTGGCAAGAAGAGCTCAATGCGCAGAAGGCGCAGGTTTATTCCGGAGCCTTGCTGGAGCTGGATGCGAAGAAGCAGGGGTATGAAGGCGGCCAAGTCCCGTTGTTGGCGTATGTGCAAGCCGTCATTGCGAGTGCAAGCGAGTCCGTCATTGCGAGGAGCGATAGCGACGAAGCAATCTCTGTGGGACAAAGATCCCTTCGCTTTGCTCAGGATGACAGCGCATTTCCGAATCTCCACCGCCTCCTCCAACTCTCCGGACTGGAATCCACCCTCGACCTCAAGAACACCACCGAGGAGCAACGCAAATCCGAGGCCTTTTTGAAGCAGTTGATGGAGTATCTGACGCTTTCTCAGCAAATCGATTCCCGCGAAATGTCCAAAGAACTCAAAGCAGCGGAAGAACAAGCCTTCGAAGTGCTGGCCACCACAGAGCAGGAAAAGGCGCTTTACAGAACCGCAGAATACGCTGCCCTTCTGCACAAAGTGTTTTCAGTGAAAGCCTCGCGAGAGGAATATCAGGCGTTTCAGGAGGCAGAGTCGGTCATTGGGAGCGAAGCCGCACCTGTCATTGCGAGCCGATTCCCTACCGTCATTGCGAGTGCAAGCGAGTCCGTCATTGCGAGGAGCGATAGCGACGAAGCAATCTTTGTGGGGCAAAGATCCCTTCGCTTTGCTCGGGATGACGTTGCCCGCCTTCTCCCCGCCATTCATTCCTTCTACAACCTCGCGCACCAACGCGACGAGGCGCTTCTTAACAACACACTCGAAATGATGAAGCAAACCGGCAAGAAGACGGCCATCCTGGTGACGGGCGGATACCACACGGGCGGTATTGTGGAGGCGCTTAAAGAAAAGAACATCTCGGTTGCGGTTATCGCCCCTCAGGTGACGCAGCCGCACGATCAGGAACGCTATGAGCGATTGCTGCAACGGGACGCCTACCGCCTTTCTCTGGCCACTTCCCGCGTTCTTTTGAGGCCCGGCGATGTGCAGCGCAAACACGATATCCAAGCAGCAGTGGTGCGCGAGTTTCTAAGGGAAGGAGGCACGTTGCAGGAGCTCAGGCAGGCATTGGCCGGCTTTGAAACTGCCAAACCCCAGTTTGTGGAATTGCTGAAGAGTCATGGATTACAGGAGGAAGTAGCCCGCAGCCTTGTGAAATCTATGGAATCTATCGTGGTGGATGATGAGTCCGTTGAAGATGCGCAGCAGATACTTGTGGTCCTCACGCAGAGCGGCCTTGTGGATGACGGGGTGCTCAGTCTCCACATTCATTACGATAAGAATACGCATCTCGTTAGAACCTATGTGTCCGATGCCCGGCCTTCCCGGATGGCCTCGGATCCTCGGGACCGGGCTCAGGTGATACACACTTCAGCCAGCGCTTTGCATAGGGCAGACGGGCAAATCCTTTTGGATTCGGAGACAGCCTGGCCCGAGCTTTGGTATGCATCGCGGCTGCAGCAAACTGGAGCAAATGAAATTACCACTTTTGATGATTACCGGCGTGTGCATGAATACACGCACCGGGCTGCGCGCGCTTCCGAAAACGACAACCCCAAAGCCTATGAGGTGCTGGCTGAACGAATGATTCAGGCTATGTCTCCCGAGTTCGGCGTGTCCCTGCTGGGGCTTCTCTTGGCGCGCGCAAAGAAAATGGATTGGAACTCGGTCTTGGTGCCGTCCGATATTGGCGCAGTGCGCAATGCATCCCAAGAAGAAATGCTTGAAGACCTTTTAGTGCGGTTGAAATGGGATATCCCTGAACCTGCGAACTGGGATCGCAGCCGTTTTGGCAGTGCGCAAGAAGCGCGTCTTTCGGAACTGCGCAACCAAGCGGCCAATGAATTGATGGCTCAATTGGCCGGGGCCGTCTATTTGCTGGAGAATGTGTTTCAGCAAGACGTTGCGTCCCTGACTCCGTTTCATCAGGAACTTGTGAAAGCGTTTGAGCAACTCCAGCAGTCGGGCCGGCTTCCGGTTCAAGTCGACGGGAATGACTCCGTTGCCAAGGCCCTGTACGCACAGTTCGGCATATCACTTCCGAATGGCAACCCGACCCAACTGATTGCCAACGAACAAGTCCCCATCTTACAGCACCTTTACTCCGGCGGCCGGCCGGCAATTGCGATGCCCGCGGGTCTAATGTTTCCGGAGGCCTTGAGTATGCCGAATGGTCAAGGAGAAGGAGGAGGAGGAGGGTATTTGCAAGACAGTACAATCGCGGCCATGCACCAGGCAAGACTTTGGGGCGCCTGGCTGGCCGGGCTCCACCACTTTTCCTTGGATAGAAGCGATCCTCTAAACCCGGTGCTGGTGATTTCCTTGGCTGATGTTCCTCTTCCACCGGGGGAACAGACCACAGCAGCTTCCGCCTACCCTCTTGTTGTTTATGCGGGCGATCAGCAGATTGGGTTGGCCGCCCCCAAAGAGATCCGAGCTGGACTTGCATTTGATTCCATGAGGGAACATCAAGGCATTGAGGTGAAGGACTTGGCCGGGAAGCGGCTTACGCTTGCGGTGGAAGATTTGAAGCCGTTGCAGGCTGAGGTCAGTCCATCGTCCGGCACGGATTCTTCTCCTGTTCACAACGAAAAGTGGGCGCGCCGCGGCAATGCGCAGAAGCATCTGGTTCTCAAGGCGGGAGAGCAGAATATTGCGGAATGGGGGCTATCTAAGGATCAGATTGAGATGGCCCGGGAATTGGATGGGATCACTCTCACAGATGCGGTGTCTGTGGATGACGCCGAACGCCTTGTGTCCTCAAGACCCAACATCACTCTCTTGTATTTAGCAGGCCAAGTCGAGCTGTCCACACCCGCATTGGCGGTTAAGGAGGGAAGGACTATTGTCGACATGCGGCGAATCGCCTGGTCTGCGAAGGTACCCGGCGCCTCTACAGAGCTGAGGATTCCGCTGGAGGAGTTGCCGGAAAGCATACAGAATCAGACTCTTGAACTCACGATTTGGGATGGATGGATGAGGAGACGGCTGCCTCAGGCGCACCGCCTCGCTGGGGGGCCCGAAGGACTTAGGCGGGTGGTGTCTCTCCGCGAACAGGACGAGTGGGATCGATGGACCGGCGGAGTGCGCGTGGGTCTCGTGCCTGGTGTCGGGCAACAAGAACCTGTGCTTTTGCTCACGGCGCCTCCGCTTTCCGGTTTTGCGCGTGGGGTTCCTGAAGGGATCTACACGCTGGTGGTGGAGCTGGACGGCAAACCCGCACTTACGCAGAACATCAAGGTGGCTCCGGAACTTACCCAGCCGCTTCGAATTCCCTGGCCGGCTACTGGAAATGAGATTAACCAGGAGGTGGTGATCCGGATTGAGGAGACCGGCGGGTTGAGGATCCATGAGGCGCACAGGCAGGCCGTCCGGAGTCTTTCACCCGGTGACGCGGATCTGCTCGGGGGCCAGGGCGGCGGAGCGGATATCCTTGCTCAAGTCCAGGAAATACTGGAAGGATTAAAAGAGACAAAAATTGATCGGCTTGGGTTTGCCATAGACTTACGCCAGTTGAGCCAACAAGTCTACCATAGAAGATTTAATCAAAAAGGCAGCATTACCGGAGGGACGGTGAGTGTGCGGGTCGGACGCGAAGCAGGCCCAGGTATGACACTTGATACCCTGAGTGGGAGCCACAAGGGGGAGATCGATATTTCCATGGGATCGCCCAGCAAACGGCCATATACGTTGACACTCAGGAATGTCACTTTTAGAGACCGCCCGGGCAAGTTCACTTTTGTGGCCGAGGGTCGCGTGGGCCAGGGCATTTCTAGCGTCAAAGTGGAGGAGCAGGAAACGGTTGAGGAAGGGAGTACAGCGCCGCCTGGAGTCCCAGACAGTAGTTTGTCTGAAGCGCGGCAGGGGGTCTCTGCGGACTCCGGTCAACCGCAGCCTTCTGCTCCCGAAGAGATTGAGACAGATCCCGTCCACGCCTTTGACGGCGCCTCAGCCCGCATTGAGGGCGAGGACCTGGTTCTTGCCATGAGAGCACTGGTGCCTGCTGCACAGGAGGACTCAAGCCAGTTTAGCAGTTACCAAGTCCATGTGCTTATGGATGGGAAGCCAAGATACGGCACCTGGCTGGAGTATGCGCTGCTTGATTATGGGAACGTTTGGGTTCCCTTAGAAGGGAGAGAGGCTCCGGAGCGAATCACTCTGGTGCTTAAGAATCGGGATAAAGAGACAGTCGCTACTGCGGAAGCAACACTCGCGGATGGGCAGTACGAGTTCGAGCCTATGGCGCAAACCTCAGAACCTGAGCCGGTTTGGGAGGAGCCTGCGTCCGCTGCGGATTTGAGTGGTTTCAGCGTAGTCTTTAGTGAGCCCACGGGTCCCGAAGACGCGGAGCTTCGGTCGATGCTTTCTGAGATGAGTGCGGAGTGGGGGGAGGACGGCAGAATGGTGCTGGTGCTGCCTGCGCTGGAGGGAGAGGGCAGGGGCGATCCGTCGGGACTCTCCTGTGAGGTTAAGATCAATGGCGACAGCGTGGCCAATGGTTCGTTTGCGGGCCTGTTTGAGAACGGTAGGCTGAGCGTTTGGATGGGAGGCGACCGCGCCCATGAGGGCAGCACGGTCACTATTGAACTCTACCGCCATTACGGAGACGAACCTGTCGTGGTGAAAGCCGTGTTCCAGTCCGGGCGCGAAGAGGCTGCAGCGAGCAGCGAAAGCGCGTCCGCGACAACAGGCGAATTGGCAGTAGTCTTTGGCGAGCCGGAGGGCGATGATCCTGGAATGCGCGAGCTGCTTCAAGGTATTTCCGCGCAGGTTCTGTCCAACCATCGGATCTGGATTTCCATTCCGGGTCTGGAGGGGCAGATGGGGCAATTTTTTGGGAGAAAGATGAGTTGGGCCATCCGTGTCGGGGGAAAATCCGTTGCTTATGGAACGGGTATGTCCGCCTTTTATGAGGAGACTTCTCCCGGAAAGGAAATTTATGCCGGACCTGTGACGGTTGGAACGAGATTGGAAGTGGCTTTCCAGGATGATTGGCATCCTGAAGTGAGGGTTGCCGGTGTGCTCCGGCCTGCTTCAGCACAGACCACGGATGCGGCTCCGGTATTTGCCGGCAACGTGCGCGACAAGCGAGACATCCTGACGTCGGTGGTTCTGACTCAGGCTCTTACGAATGTGTTGTGGAGCGCGGGCGCGGACAGGAGGCTCGAGATCAAGAATCTTCCGGGAAGGGGGCTGCTTGCTCAGAGATTCGCTGGACATACTTCTTTGGAGCTCCCGGCTGATTTGGCGGCCTTCCGCATCTATGTGGGCGGTGCGTTTATTGAGGAGATTGGTCTGGAGGAGGCTGACGTCGCAGCGCGCTCCGTTGAGTTGGACCCGGGCCAACTCCACTCCTCGGCAGAGGTGCGTGTTGACTGCGTGGACGCGCAGGGCGCGGTGTGGGCATCGCGGGTGATCGAACCCAGGCAGGGGGTCATGGAGGGTATTGAGCGCAAGATCACCTTCTATATGCCGGATACGGAAGTGGACGGTTTAGCTGTTGCGTTGGGTTCGCGTGCGATGCTCGAAGCCTACACCGGGCTCACAGGCAATCCGGTACTCGGGGCCATTCTTGAGGCATACCCAGAGGAAGGCGGGGATGCCGGAGACGATTTGGAGTTATTGAGGCGCGCTTCGGCGGTTCTCTCGCCGCACGGCATGGAGGGGATGCTGGGGGTTCTCTTCCAGCGCTTACAAGAAGACGAGAGCGTGATGCGCTCTCGCGTGGGATTGGCCGTGGCGCAAAGGCTGGTGGCCCTGGGAATGAGTAATCAGCCCGAGCGAACCGTGTCAGCCCGGGAATTTGTCGCGCGGGCCGCTGAGGCCTTGAGCCTTCCGCCGGATTCAGTGCATCCAGGGCTCCATTGTCTTGAGGTGATGGGATTGAGCGGCCAGGGCGGCGGGCCGTCATGGCCTGGGGATATTGATAAGGTATTCGACAGGGTTCAGGCCGAGATGGTTCGCAATCGTTTGATTATCCGGGGAGTGGGAGATGAATTGGAGAGCGCGGCGCCGGACGACTACGCGGGGTTGAACCTGCAAGTGTGGGTGGATGGAGAGCGGGTGAAAAACAGTCGGATGGACCGCTACATGGAAAGGTCTCCGGCTCTTGAGATTTCGCTTCTAACGAATGGCGCACCGAGTTCGCAAGAGGGTGTGTCTCATACAGTGGAATTGAGGTTGGTCGTTGCAAACGGCCCTGAAACGTTGGTTGCGGCCCGGGAAATAAGCGATTTCGAAACCCAGAGACCGGCCCGCAATGTGGAGCGGCCCCGGCAAAAGTCCTCCTCTCCTGCTGTGGCTGCGTTGACAAGCCAGATCCGCAAGAAGCTGCCGGAGCTCGAGATCCTCGAGGGTATCCAGGTGGAATGGAGGGAGGAAGGGGGGCTGCGGCTTCAACTGCCCTCTGCCCAAAGCATTCCCGGCGAGATCTTGCGGAATTCACGTATGCGGGTTTTTGCCGGCGGGCTGCTTTTGGTCGATCAGGACCTGCAAGCTCTCTTGAGCAAGATCGACGGCGCTCTGGAAATGGGGCTTGTTCCGGACAACGCTCGGGAAATTACGTTGCAGTGGGTCGCTTCAGACGGCCGCACCGTGGAGTTGACGCGATCGCTTCGCGGTGAATTCGAGGTGACTGGCGCGGCGCAGGGACGGCCGGGGTTTGTGGAGGCCCTCGATCTGCTTCGAGTGCGCCGCCCTGCGGAGAGGAGGATTAGTGTGCCCAATTCCCAGGAACTGCGCTCTGCAGTGGGCGATTTGGATCCATACTGGGGAGCTCGTTTCTACGGTCTTCGGTTGCGCTGCTGGGCCGGCTCCCGCTTGCTCTGGAATCAGCCTCTTGCGTCAGTGCAGGAGCGTTTTGGGTTGCCTTCGAATATGCAGACGTTGCCTTCTGTGTTGCGCTTTGAGCTGGTGAGCGGAGCCGGTGCGATCCTGGCGCAGAGGGCCTGTCCTCTTCCGGTCATCACAGAGGAGGGTATTGATCCATGGACTCCTCCGGCCTCAGCCCCGTTGGAAGGCGAGCCTCTGGCGATGAGGGCTGCCGCCGGGGCCTTTGCAGCCGATGCCCTTGCCGAAGCGCTCTAAACCCAGGGACGGTTCTCGCCTACCTCCGTCATTGCATGGAGTTACACGAGGTCCGTCCCCTAGGGCCCAGGTGGTTGACACAGATTCTTCGCCTCACTCAAAATGACAGCCATGCCGACTCTGCTCGTTTTTCAACACATTGAATGCGAAGGCCTGGGTTTTTGGGAAGATGTGGCCCGGGCCGAGGGATTTTCTGTCCGGATTGTGAAGTTTTGGGAGGGTGCGTCCGTCCCCTTATTTCTGCCGGG
>JAFGIU010000082.1 GCA_016929445.1 Candidatus Omnitrophota bacterium | reverse complement strand
GATCGAAGGCAGGACTGTGGAGGTTAAACAACAGCTGGTTGACTTGGTGAAGCAGCATCCGGCCGAGCCCCGGATATCGGAGGCCCTCGTGCTCTTGGGAGAGCTCCAGTCCAAATCAGGGGAGCTCACCGCGGCGCGCAAGACCTTCCTCAGTATTGTGGAGAAGCACCCGACCCGTCCTGAGGCCAGTCTTGCGCTCGATCAGCTGGGCCGGGTGAATCTGGCCTTGCTGACTTCCTCTAAACCCCAACCTACGGACCTTCTTCATGAAGTGATCCCCGGGGACACGCTTGGGGCCTTGGCCAAGCGTTACGGAGTTACGGCGGATGTGATCCGCGCTGCCAACGGCATTTCCGGAGACTTGATTCGTGTGGGACAGAAGCTGCGCGTGCCCAATGTGAAGTTCAAGATCGCGGTGAGCCGCGCGCAAAACACCTTAGTCCTTTTTGACAATGATGAGCCTTTTAAACAATACCGGGTGGCGACCGGCCTGGATCAATCCACTCCTGTCGGCAGCTTCAATATCGTCAATAAGCTGGAAAACCCGATCTGGTACACGGCCGGCGCAGTTGTGCCGCCGGAGAGTCCGGCAAATATTCTGGGAACACGCTGGTTGGGAATTTCAGCCGAGGGCTATGGGATACACGGGACAACCGAACCTGAATCCATCGGAACTTCAGTGACCGCAGGTTGTGTGCGGATGCGGAATCAAGAAGTCGAAGAACTTTATGCACTTGTCCCGGTGGGCACCGAAGTGATTATTCAAGACTGAGGACATTCTTATGGGAAAGCACGTACTGGAATTTGAAAAGCCGGTGTTTGAGTTGGAAGCGCAGATCCAGAAGCTGAGGGATCTGGCCATTGAGCAGGGCGTGGATCTCAACCATGAGATTACGCAATTAGAGGCCACCCTGGCCAACACGGAGAGGGCTGTATACGAGAGCCTGTCGCCATGGCAGCGTATTCGCATTGCCCGTCATCCGGACCGGCTTTATACAAGCGACTATATCAAAGGGATGACCCGGAATTTCGTTGAATTGCACGGGGACCGTGCGTTTGCGGATGACAAGGCCATTATCGGGGGGCTTGCGATTTTTGAGGGAATGCCGGTGATGATCCTCGGCCACCAAAAGGGCCGGGATGTCAAAGAGAACATCATGCGCAATTTTGGTTCCGCGCATCCGGAGGGTTACCGCAAGGCGATGCGTCTTATGCACCTCGCCGAGAAGTTCGGCCGCCCGATCATTATCCTTGTGGATACGCCGGGCGCTTATCCGGGCATTGGGGCCGAGGAGCGCGGCCAGGCGCACTTGATTGCGCACAATCTCAGAGAGATGTCTGTGCTGCGCGTGCCGATTGTGGTGACTGTTATCGGAGAGGGAGGTTCCGGGGGCGCGCTGGGCATCGGCATTGCCGACCGGGTCAACGTCCTCCAATACGCCTATTACTCGGTCATTTCTCCGGAGGGTTGCGCCGCCATTTTGTGGAAGGACCCGGCGCGGGCTTCCACGGCTGCCGATGTGCTTAAGATTACGGCCGGGGACCTCCTCAAACTCGGTGTGGTTGACGCCATGGTGGAGGAGCCGTTGGGCGGCGTTCACCGCAATCCGCCGCAGATGATCGACCTGCTGCGTACGCACTTGAAGCGCGATCTGGATGAACTAACCCAATTACCAGTAGAGACTTTGGTTGAAAAGCGTTATGATAAATTTCGAAAGATGGGGCAGTTCATTGAGGAATCTCAGAAGAAGGTCGAGAACCCAGCTGAGGCCGGCGAACAAGCCTCTGAACAGGTGACTGCTTGAGATCCGTTTGTCTTGCGACAAGCTTCCTAACACTAAGTCTTCTATTTGTCTCCCCGTGCGTCTCGTACGCGCAATCTCCTATTGAGCTCTATGAGCAATCCCGCACTGACCGCCAAGAGGCGAAAAATTTGCTGAAGCAGGGTAAAACCGCTGATGCGGTGGAGGCCTACCACCGTGCCTTGCGGACTTTGAACCGCATTGCCTTGCGCCATGTGGGATGGGAGAGCATGGATCTCGTGGATCTGGAGATCCAGGAGGTCAACACGGAACTCAACAATATCCGCAAGGAGATCGGGGCAGTGCCGCGCCCCGCGTCCATGGCGTCTGTGACTTCGGCTCCGACCTATGCGGATCCGCCCTCGAGCCTTCCAAACAGGCCTTTGGCCGGCGGGGATTCAACTTCTGTTTTGCGCAACCGGGTGAGCGCGGTTGAAGAAGCGGCTGTGGCTGCGCAGGGGAGGCTGGGCGAGGCGAATCAGATAATCGAGCGTCTTAAGGAAGACAACCGGGCGCTTTTTGACGAATTGAGTACGGCGCGAGTGCAATTGCGTGAAGTCCAGGAGAAATCGGTGGACTTGCATCAGCGCGCGCTGGATGCCGAGCGTTCCAATGTGGAGATGGAAAGGGAATTGGCCGAGTGGCAGCGGCGCAGCCGGCAGTTGGAAATGCGCAATGCCCAGGTCCAGGAGAATTTGGCTCTCCTGGAAAAGGACCGCATCGAGGCCGTTCGCGAAGTATCCGGAATGCGCGATCAAGTGGATTCTTTGCAAGCCCGCTATCATGATGCTATGCAGGCGCTTGAGGCAGCCGAGGCCGCTTCCACCGAAGCGCAGCGCCGGGCAGACAATCTCTCCAGGCAAGTGCTGGCATTGCAAGAGGACAACAAACACCAGGTTTTGGAAGTCACGGCTGATTTTGAACAGCGGCGCATGGCCGTTCAGACTCGACTTGAGAGCGAAATCAAATCTCTCAAGGACAAACTCGACACCGCAGAGCTCACTTCCAGCCAAGTGCAGTCCCAGCTTGCCAAGGAGCGTCAGGAGTCGGGGAGGCTCATTGCGGAGTATCAGGATCTTTTGAAGAGCCGCGAAAATGAGTTGCAGCGTAAGTCGCAGAGTTCGGTCAATGCCAGGGAAGAGGTAACCGTGCTCAGGGAAGAGCTGGCCCAGGTGCGCAAGCAGCTTTCCGAGGCGGAGCGCGATTTGCTGACAGCCCGTTCTTTTCAGAAAGATTTGGAGGAATCGCGGGACGAGCTGGCCAAACTCAAGGCTCAGCTTCGCGATTCCGAATCTCAGATGGCCAGTAACCAGAAGGCCCTCAGCGATGCTATGGAACGGGTGAAGACCGCAGGTGAAATGCAGGCCCGGGCGGAAAATGTGTTGGGCTCTCTGAAAGACCAGGCTGAAAAGGAGAAGCTCGACCTCTTGGACAGTTTTGTGAGAGAGAAGAGCCAGCTCTTGAGGCAGCTTGCCGAAGCCACCCAGCGGGTGGAGGAGATGCGCAAAGAAGCCACCTTGTACCGTTCCCATATGCTCCAGGCCCAGGAGCGCTTGGACGAGCTCCGGACCACCCTGGTTCCCTTTTCCGTGTCCACTGCGTTGGGCCAATCCTCAGAAAAATCCGAAGTCAAATAATCAAAACAAGTTAGATACCATCCTCGCTATTGACTTTGGGGTTCACTTCAGGTATACTTTTAATAATAATTTATAGATTTATTCCGGAGCCAGTCACACCGTGTCTTAACCCCTCAATCAGAACGCCTTGGGACACAACTAATGACCCAGAGACGCTCGCCAAACTTTGGATCTGCCGGCCCTTTACTGAGATTCACTGCGCTCTGGACTGCCCAAATCTTCCTCTTCACCTCCCTGGCCTCGGCCGCACCATTGCCCGCGGACAGGCAGCTTCTTTTGGATTCTTCCCGCAAACTTGCCGTCAAATCCCGTTTTGATTCAGGAATTTCGCTTGAATGGGATGTCATTACCCGCCCCGAAGCGATGGGGCATATTTCCGAGCACAACAAGTACCTTCAGGACGCGGGCCTTTCTCAAGAACTCCTGATTGAAGACCCCGACGCATTCTATTCTCTCTTGATGGTGCTTGCCGCGGCTGAATCCGGTCAGCTCACCGCGCTGCCACATTTGGCAGAGCAAGAAGAGAGCGCGCGAGGAGCGCTTATGCTTCGGGTGTCGTCCCAATTTGTGCGCATAAAAACGATTCCTTACTTCGGGGATATTGCAGGGCAAGTTGGGGACTGGCTGGGGGAATGGGGGGGAGCTGCCGAACTCCAACACCGTGCAGCGGAGCATATTGACGGTCTGGGAGAGTCCCTCTTTGTCCGGATGTCAGAGATTCTTTTCCATGCGCAGCAGCAGCGTGTCGGGGATGAAGTCTTGACTCTTCTCGAAATCTTAGTGGATAGCTTGGGGCATATGCCGCAGCCCAGCGATCAGTACAGGCTTGAAGGCTGGCGGCTGGAGGATCTCCAGCGTTTGCTTTTGGCGCAGGGTGTGGAGGCTCTGTGGGAGCTGGCACGGGAGGGGCGTTTGAGGGAGTGGGTCTTTCTGATGGACTTCTGGGAGGGGGAGCGCGAGGGCAGGACTGTGAGGCATTATGGCCGGCCTTTTGTGGCCTTGTATCCAGAGGACACAGACCGCAATGCCCATTACCAAGAGAGAATCCGGGCGGCCCACGGGGGAAGCCTCTCGGTCGGTCAACATCGAGGTTGGCAGCGCCACACCTTATTGGACAATTTGTTGGGTGGAGGAGCCCCGGCCGGGTACGATCAAAACCGATTGAAGTGGATAGAAGGTTTTGACACAACAGATCCTTTGCGCGCCTTTGCCGTGCGCTTTTTAGAACGCGCCTATGCGGTTAATAATCCTCCGCGAGGCGTGAGCCGCATTCTGATAGACCCCGCGCGATTTGTGCCCGGCCGGGACCGGTTCTTTGCCTTTGACGCAGACGGAAGCGGCCGGGTCCATGCGACCCAAGAACTCAAGACCTGGCTCGCTCAGCTACCTACAGAAATTAACAATATCCTGGAGGACTGGCAGGACTGGTTTAGGAAGATGGGGATGAAGGCGCCCAGTGACGAGGTCTTTGAAAACCTGCGCGCTGAGTTGATGCGCTTGATCTTAGGTTTGGGGGCCGTGGACGCGAATTGGCATGACAATCACGCAAGCGCTGCAAAGATTGTTCGAGATCTCATCGACGAGGGGTATGCGCCTGAAGAGATTCAGCGGCATTTGGGTATCAAGGATGCAAGAACCGTTCAGGCGTGGGCTGCAGGTCATCATCAGCCTTCCGGCATTTATACCTATCGTATCCACGAGTTGGACTACTTTATCCAGCACCAGAAGGACCCCGGTTGGTGGAACCGGCGGGCTTTGGAGCTGAGGGATATGGGGGTCACGGATACGGCCAAGTTAGTCAAGCTCGTATACGGCACGGTTTACCGCCGCTTGGGACCCCGGGATCCTCAGGTTTTTGTGAAGATGGACGGGGATGCGCGGTCCTTGCCCATGTTGGCCAACGTGCTTTCGGGAATTGACCAGGCAATCCAGGGCATTCCCGATGCGGGTGATAGACCGCTGGCCCGCTTGGGGTGGAGTATTGCCGGGGGCTTTGTGGGCAATCGATTTGATATGGGGGATAAGCAGACCCGGGACAGCCCCCTGGATGCGAATATGTTGGCCCGCGATTTTGTGGGCCTGAGAGAGCAGGTCCACAACGGCAGGGATAGCAGCTTTCTGACCCAGGGGAGCGAGGAGCCCAATGAGTGGTATGTGGATCATACAGATCAAATCGATGCGCAGCTGCGTATCATGCAGGAATATACGGGCAAAGAGTATCAGGACAGAGGAGAGGAGTCCATCGTTGCCGTTAACATTGACAACGCCGGGCCCGATAGTTTGCTGGGCGCTCTGCCGCTGATCATGAATATGGCTCTTTCGGAAGAAGAGGGGGGATATGGTTTAAGAGTGGTTGTGGGGGCTAATGAAAATCCCCGGGCCAATGATGAAACCTGGTATGAATTCCAGGAGAACTTGGAGCGAGCAGCCGATGAACTCAGCAAGCAAGGAGATTCCCGTTTACGCAATCTGATTAGCACCGGTCGGATATCCGTTATGTCCACGGGGGGAGACAACTACCGTCTGGATTTGGCCAATACCTCTGGGGAGTGGAACGCCCTCTTCAAGCCGGACAGGTCCTCTGTTCCTCTTAAGCGCAGAAGGTTTCTTATCAATATTGGTCAGGGCCGGGGCCCGGAAACCCTCTATGAGAATCATCCTGACCGGGGGGTGATCCATGCGCCGGTGAATGTGCCCGTGGCCAATCTCTTTACCTTGAAGTTGCCTCTGGTAGCGGAAGGTTTTGAGGCCATTCCGGGCATTCGGAAGGACCGTATTCGAAGAGGGCTAGTTCCGGACCGGCCGCCAAGGCGTTACGACGGCTTTGCCTTTTTCCAGCCGGCTGCCACCCCTGAAGAAATCCTGGAGCGGGCCTTGGCCCACTTGCCTTCTGAACAGCGACGGCTTCTGGCCTTTGAGCCGGAGTTTGACGGGCTCGTCCAGTTCCTGTGGGAAGCGGCTGAGCTCCGCGCCAACAATGGAGTGGGCAGCGGATTGGAACTGACTTGGAGACAAGACCAACAGGCAGTCCATCAGATTCTATCGAATAAAGGTTTTGCCGCAGTACTGGGCCTGGATTATGACTTTATGAGTAAACCGCTCTTTGCAAAGGTTGCGGCCGCTTCTCAGACAGGCCCTGCTTTGGGGTTTGACGCCCGGACTGTGGCGAATCCGGTCGCCATGAGCTTCATGTGCGGGGAGTGCTTGCGCGACATGTTGGGGGACGTGGATTGGCCCGGCTCCCGCGATCAGATGGTCGCGGATGCGCGCATGATTTTGGAGAAGGCCAGTGAGGAGGAAGAGGCGGAAAGACCCCTTGTTCCGGCTATTCGCGAGCTCCTCAGTGAAGTCCTTATCGCAGCACAGGGAATGCCCGATCCGCAGGGCCAGCCCGTTTGGGTGGATCGAACCTATTTGCAGCGAACCCTGATCCTCAGCGCAGTGCAGGAGATAGGTCTCTTAGCGCGCAAAGGACGCTTGAGCGATTTTGCGGAGCTAATGGAGCTTTGGGAGCAGGAGAGTTTTTGGGAGGATTGGGACACCGTTGATCAGTCCCGTTGGGCCGGAGCTCAGTTCGGGAGTCTGAGTGTTCGGAAATCTTTAAGAGCCCTCCACACGGAGGATCTCGAGGCAGGCGTGCAAGCGGACGAGTTGGTGGCGGATGCAAAAAAGGATTCCCCTGCGTACGCAGATTGGGTGATGGGTCAGATGAATGGTTTGGAGCCAGGCGCTCATCAGCACTCCGTGGTTGAAACTCTGTTGGGAGTGGGGCCTGGCACAACTCTCTTGGACCGCTTTGACACCCGCCAGCTTCTTGTGAAGAGTCCGGAGAGATCACAGCGCAGCCGGGGCAGGGCGGCAGACGCCTTACTCCTGAGCTATACGCTGAACAATCCGCATACGATCAGTTTGTTAGCAGAGGAGAGTCCCTTTCAGACCGGCTTGGGACATTTTGCAGCTGCAGAGAATGTATTCCAAACCTGGATGCCCCATATCCCAGGCACCATTCGGGCCTATCTTGAAGAATACCGGACCTTCTGTTTGGGGATGGGGCTGCCGGAGCCTTCCACAGATGAGATTGGAGAGATGGAAAAGGCGCTTCTGATTGATTTGTTTGGGGTGGAGAACCTTGAGGACTTGCAGATTGCCCAGGGACAGAGCATGGGGGAGCACGACGTTTCCCAGATTGTCGAACGACTTCAACAAATCTTTCCAGAGGCTCAGCCAGCAAGGGGTGAGGCCGCAAAGAGAATCGCGGTTCAAGCCGGAGAGACTCAGGAAACCGTGCTGAGTTGGATAGATGGCAAGAGTTTCCCCGAACAAGGATCTGCTCAAGCGCTCCATCAATTGCTTTGGTGGTTGGAAAAGGACGCGTCCTGGTGGGTAAATACTCGGGAGATCTTGGCGGAACGGGATATTCACACCGAACCCGATTTGGTCAAATATTTGCGCGGGAAATTATTCCGTTGGACAGGGATTCGGGACACCCAGCGATGGCTCAAAGAAGAGGCCAATGAGCGAGCCCTTGCCATGCTGCAGCAAGTGAAAGAGCGAACTCTGCTCGAGGGTTTCAAAACGCAGAATCCTTCTGATGCCTTCTATCGGGAAGAACTGCTCCGCCGCGCTCTGGCTGGGGTGTTTATGGGGAATCGCTTTGATGCTTCCGACCCCCATGCCAAGGGCGGGGATCTATTGGATACGCTCTGTAAGCAGTGGTTTAAGGACTATGACCAACTCCTGGACAAAGGGCACTTTAACGTGGACCACACACCTGCCTTCTTTGAGTACTTCGAATCCATGCGGGACGAGGGCCGCCCTGTGGTCATCTGTGTGGACAATGCCGGGCCGGACACCATCCTGGGTGTATTGCCTTTGGTGGCTTTGCTCAGGCGTCCTGTGAGTAAAGGGGGATTTGGTTTGGAGGTAATTATTGGAGCTAATGAGAATCCCCGGGCCAATGACATTACTTGGTATGAGTTACAAGAAGTTCTGCAGCAAGTGGAAGAGATCGATCCGGAGTTTGCTGATTTGGAGGTCATTTCCACGGGCATGGACAGCTACTACATGGACTACCGCCGAGTCTCTCCCAGATTTGCAGAGCTCATTAAGCAAGGGGCCTTCCCACTTCATATCGGGCAGGGCCGGGGCACGGAAAGCATGCTGACGACTCTTGGAAAAGACGGAGAAGCCGGGATGGAGGAGGTGGGCTTTGACTATGGGGTGATCTTTACCTTGAAGATGGCTGAAGTGGGCCTCCTGCTGGAATCTTTGATCGATGCGGAGCGATACAGCACTGCAGTGATGTTAAAGAGGACAGACGGCTCACTTAATGGCAGAGCTCGGGTAGCCAAGACCGGAACCGCAGGCCGGCGCAAGAATACAATGCCGGGTGTCTCTAAGGTTGGACAATCCCGGGAAATTCAGGAGGCTGATTGCTTGAATCACGCGACCTTCCTTGACTGCATGCGGCGTCTTGAAGGCATGAAGCGTCCTCTGCATCTGGCAGAGGGGAATGCTATCGACCCTCTGGAATTCTTCGCGCTCACGCAGGCGGACCGCACGCTTTTGGATGAGCGACTTTTGCATTTGCCGCCTTTGAAAGAATGGTCTTCGGGTTTGAGGGTCAAATTGGGCAAGGCCTTGGGCTTGGCAAACAATGAAGCTCGCCAAGATCCGCATCAGTGGGCCCAGGCCCTCAAAATTCCGGTTTCCAAGGAGGAAGAGGAGGCTGCACTCTGGGATAAGGTCAATGCGCACCTGCAACAAATCCTGATTGATGTGGCAGTGGTTCCGGAGCTGGAGAACGAGTTACAGCATGATGCAAGTCTAGGGCCCAAAGTTCAGGAGCTTTACGAAGAGCTGCGCGCCACCGAGTCCCAAGTTGCGGCCCTTATCCGGGCCGGGCCGGCTAAGCGCAAACTTGCCCGCCTCATTCTGCCCGCAGTGATCCCCGACTGGGAAGAGACTCTCTTTGACGAACTCTCAGACCTTGCCGACGAAATCGAATTGCTCTTATTTAACCGAAATCCTGAAATACGGGATGCCTGGCTGGGGTTGCCTGGAGAGAGTCAGAGACTCAGGCCTGCAGAACGCGCTTTGGTGATGGCCTTTGTGTGGCTCAACTTCCCTGAATTCCGTCCGGCCCGTGTCGATGGGCGAGCCGGGGTTCCGGCCCCTTGGACCGGAGTCATGGCCGGTGAAATTGCCTCATCTGGAGATTTTAAGGAATGCTTTGGCGCCTCAGCCCCTGTTGTGGCTCAGTTTCTCAATCGGCTTCAGACAGAGAAAAATACTCGCAGTGAGGTCCCGGTTTCAGAGATTCTGGCTGAGTGGCGTCCCTATTCTCAGGTGAATCGTATTCTCCTGCCCGCGGCAGAATTGGACGAAGAGTATCAAGTCAATGAGGCCTTGGATATTTTCATGATGGAAATTTCAGATCCGGAGTTTGAGAGAACACTTCAGGCCTGGATCAATGCCGCAGACAAAGAACTTTTTGTTCCGGAAAGTGTAGTGGTTAACGCTGAACAAGTCATGGATAGCCCTCTTATATCGCCTAAGTATGCCTTTTTGATCTTTCTTGCAGCAATTGCCTTGGTGAGCACTAACTCCGCACTGGCCTGTATTCTGGTTCCACTTCTTGGGTATTTTGGGATTGATGTCTTGACTCGATGGCTCCATCGGGACCGGGTCCTTGTGGATTCCGGATTCTCCATCCTATTGACTGAGCGAGCATTGCAGCTTCAAGAAATTCTTCGGGTTCTGGGGGAAATGCGTCACAGCAAGACAAATCCTGATGACGCGGGGGACTCCTACCTGGATCTGGAGCTTGCCTTTGTCGAAGAACTGAAGCGGCAAGCCGCATTCCTGGAAGGACTTTTGGAGCGGGGCCGTGTGCCCGGAGATGTGAGAAGTGTGTTCGAAGCCGCCGCAAATTATACGGTAGCGGTTGTGGAGCTTCAGCTGGCGGATCTTGCCACTGATACCGGTGAGCGTATCGCTAAGATAACGGATCTCCAGCTTCGCCTCCGGAAGCTGAAAGAGGAAAGAACTGTGTCCTCTCTGCAAGGCTTCCGCGAGTTGACAAGCCGCGCCTACCTGGAGCTGATGCGTTGCCTGGAGGCATTGGAAGAGGAACTGGAGGGTCTTAGAGAGCAAGCAGAGGAAGCCCGGGTTGCGCGTATTCAGTCGGAAGAAGTGGCCGCACGGGTAGTCCTCTTGGAAAGTCTGCAGGGCGCCATCAGCCGCCTCCCCATTGATGCAATGCAGCAGTTGCAGATGCAGATCGCTCTTTCTGATGCGTTGCAAACGACATTAGAGAAACCGGCCCGGGTCCAAGGCCGGCCTAACTGTGCAGTGCATGCCCTGAGAGAATGCGCCTGGCCTGCGCTGCAGGAATTCTGGTGGGCCAGGCTCCAGGCAGACGGCAGTGACGATGTGAGGGATCCAAAGGGTGTGTCCGCATTGCACCTCATAAATTCCATGATGTCTTCCGGAAGAGTGGTGCAGGCATTGGAGCAGACCGACGATTTTGTGCACGGGGCGCGCTTGGACGAGGCTCTGAGGGGAGTGACCCCGGTGGCGGTGCAGGTGCTGCTCAATTGGATTGTGTGGGCCATGCGGGCTGCCGGGGCGCCGGCACAGGAAGGGCCGGAATATGTGATTGTTGAAGTGCCGGAGACTCAGTTAGGCAATGCGCTCCAAGTCTTGATGCACGGGAGTAACGGGGTGGCCTATCCCTCCATGGCGCTTTTGGGTTCCGGAGAAAGAGGCCATTGGGTGGCGGTGGATCCCGCACGGGAGTTGCCTCTCTTTGATCCGGCGAAAGAAGAATGGATCTCCCTTAAGGAAGTGGAGTCGCTGATTGAGGAGTATCCGAACCAGGGAGAGCCTGCGCTGCTGGTCATGCCGCAAGTGATGGTTTCGCGTTTGGAGGAGGCTCTCCCGAAGGCAGAGGGTGAAGTCCCGAGTGTGAAGGTTCTGCAGGGTAAGGAACTGAAGCAGTTGGCTGAGCGGCGGGGTGGGGTCATGCTGCCCGATGAGGATTCCGACTATTTGTCTCCATATGAGGTCTTGAATATTTTGTTTGATGCCTATGTCCGTCTGGGAAGTGGTGAAAGTTTGGATGACGTCCGGCCCCAACTCCTAAAAGCTGAGATTGAACTTCCTTCGACAACTTCGGAAGCTAACATAAACTGGCGCGAATTTGTGGGCGAGCAAATTGGGTTAGGCGTGTGGGCTATCGATGAGATTGATGAGGGCAAGTATCTGAACCGTTTTCTGATTCTTGCCGCTCTGACGTGTCAGGCTCAATCCCGGCGCTTTGAACACATGGGCCGGACCATTAGAAGTCGCTTGGCAACGCGGGCCAGCGATAGAACTGCGCCGGGCGGGATTCCACGGTGGACCCGGCCTAAATCCGAAAAGGCCATGCTCCTGGAGGCGGCTGAGTGGTATTTGCTGAGCATGGCTTTTGCCTTTGGAACAGATACAAAAACCCGGCTGGATGAATTAAGAAGGATGCAGTTAGGAAATGACACAGTCTGGCAAGTCAGCCATTCCTCAAGCAAGCCGGTTGAATTCTTGCAGGCTGTGTTTTCCGGGAGTGTTTGCCTAAGTGAGGACAGACTCGGGTTCTACCCAATCCGGTATTTTTTGGAGTTGTTGGAAGACACGATGTCCACACAGACGATCCCTCAAGAGGACGCAGCATTTGTGCAGGACTTGAGCCTTTGGAGAGAAATGCGGAACATTAGTCTGAAACTGTTCTCAGTAGAGCCAGCAAAAGCATCAGGTATCCTGGTGGCTGCCCTGAATTGGGCTGAACAGTCCATGAGGGCCGGAGACCAACCTGGGTTGGCCCCGGACTCTCCTGTCCTTGGAATATTTGCCCCGAATACTTGGATGCCCCGGCACCTACCCGATGGATCTATCCGGGATGAATTGAACAAGCGCAAGCGATTCCTGGAGTCTATTTATGCCCACGGACCCAGCCTGCGTTCTGCGCTGCAACCGCTCATAGACCAATATGGGGATCTGATTGAAGCAGAAGATACCGGAAACCGGGAGGCCATAGTAGAGCAGCGGCAAAAGATAATAGAGGCCTTGTCAGCAGGGGTGCGGGACGCGTTACAAGTGTTCCAAGATCTGATTCAAGCAGCTGATCCTGGATTGGATCCAGCTGATTGGGCCAGGTATTTCGGCAACGACCCAGACTTCTTGGATCTTGCAGCAGAGGTAGTTTCTATTGAAATATTAGCTGAAGACTCTAAAGAGGTTAAACAGCTCTTGGGCGCCTGGCTCAGACTCCTCGAAGAATCCAATATTCCCCAATGGACTCAGCTTTGGAATGGGATTATCGGCAAAGTCCTCCAAGAACAGAAGGAGGTTGTTGAGGGTTCTTATTTTTGGATGAATACGAGTTATCTCAATGCACTGCATCATTTAAGAACTTGCCTTCAGATTCTGGGAGACATCCAGGCATGGCAGCAAGACAACCCCCAACAGTGGAATCAGAGACAGGGCGAATCAGCGGTTCAAAGACTGGCATTGCTCAAGCTGGATTATGAAACTGAAGAACAGTTGATTGAGGAAAGGGGGGCGCTGGGAAGAAATCTCCTGGCTCAGACTGTGTTGCGCGAGCCTGGTGGTCAATCCCCCATCGATGTTTTTTCCCAGGATTTGGTGCACATGGATGAGAATCGCCTTTCCTGGGTGGGCAAGTGGCAAGTGGTTTTGGGTCTTGTTATCGAGGCGGGCGCTTTTGGGACGGCCGGAAGCCTTGTTAAAGAACTGATGGATATCGATCCGGGGCTGGCTCAAGCAGTTGTGCAGGAAGAGTTTGGGGTTCAAAACGCAGAGGCCTTTGTCCGGGAAATGAACGCGATGGTCGCGGTGGTTCAACTTCTCGAGGGCAGTTACCCGGGCCGGTCCAGGGAATGGGGGCAGGCTCCGGAGCTGATTTCGGAAGCTGCGCGCAATTCGGACTCTAAGGTCTCTGCTGCGACTATGATTTCCCGTTTGGTTCGGGTAGCGGGATTGTTGCCGGAATTTAAGGATACTGGGTACGGGAGTCCTCGAGATTTGATGGAGAAATACTTCCAGAGAGCGCGCAGGACCCGCTGGATTCAGCAATTGCCGCGCAGCGGAGCTGTGCTTGCCCTGCTCTCCGATCCGCGCCTGCCGGCAGATGAGCAGATGAGAATCCCGGGTGATTCAGAAGAAATTATTGTGGAATGGCGCCTTGCCCGGCCTTTGTTGGATGCCACTCCGCGCTTGACTTCCCGTGCCGGCGCCCAAAGCATGCCTTTGCGTGGGAACAACCCCTATCGAGCGGAGGATGATTCGCTTTGGGTGGGCGGCCCCGGTGCTTCGGGATGGGCTGACGGTGTCCGGGTGGATCCGGAACAGATCCGTCGGCAGGCCGAGATTCAATTGAAGGTTCGGAATCTGGCCAGGGAGAAGAGCGCCGGTGTCCCTGTCCAAGGCGCCTTGGAGCGTGTCCGGGACACGACTGTGGAGCTCGTCTTTGACTCGGGAACAGCCGCTCCCCGAACGCAGGTGGGTAAGAAGCACGAAGTGATTCCTCTGAAGCTGCCGGGCAGAGACAGCCCTGTGCAGCTCTTGGTGGATCAGGAGTGGTTGAGGGTCGTGGAAGAAGGCCATTCACCCGGCGCATTCATCCAAAGGCTTTCTCAGGAACTGGAGAACGATATCCGGACCGGCAGAATTGACTCAAGTCAGTTGCCCGGTATTCTTATCCTGACTGAGCTTGTGGGTTCCAGACATCTGTTTGAAGACGACAGGACCAACAGCTTTGTGGGGATAAGCAAGGCCGTGCGCGGCCTGGACACCTCAGTGCGTTTGGACAAGGCGGTTTCCGGCGTGCTGGAAGAGTTCTGGCACGAGGCCAACCCAAATCCGGAAAATATCAGATTCGCAGAAGGCGAGCTGCTGGAGCAGCACGTGGAACGACTAAGCCGGACGAGAGGAGGCTTGGCCGCGGTGTTGAAGGCCTTGGATAAATCCGGAATCCTTTCACCGGACAGTCCTTTGCTTCACCGGATGGAGATACAGCAAGCTCTGGATAAGAGGGATGGAAAAGAGGCCTTTTTTGAAGTGGTGGATGCACTGGCGCCTTTTGTTCGCAATGGGCAGGCTGGCTTGGAAACATGGCGTGCAGAGCTGCTCTTGAGGGTGATGATCCAAGCTGAAGCCTATCAGGCAATCCTCATCTTTGTTTCCCGCATATTTAGGAAATATCAGGCTGCGGCAGCGAATCAATTGACACAGGCAGTTTCCGGCAGAGATTGGGAGGACTTGTTAGCGGATGTCGGTGGAAGAATAGGGGCCCCGATATCAAATGGGGCCGGGATAGAGGGGCAAAATCCGGATGTCAATGGGTGGTTTTATGCGGTCAGGCACAGAAGTCTTGAGATTGAATACGGGTTGGACGGTGCTGCCGAACAAGCTTCGGGCAGCCATGCAATGGCTATTGGAAGCCCCGGGTGGCAGCACGCCCAGGATGTGTTATCCGGGTTGGAATATGGCCAGGCCGTTCATTTGGAAGGCTCTCTAAACAATATCCATGCGTGTGTGGTTCAGATGGCAGCATGGGTTGTGAATCAAGACGGGTTGACGGACACTCAGGCACAGGCTCAGGTGCGAACTTTGTTGGGCCGGATTCGTATTTCTCTCGACTCTGTTCTCAACGATTCACCGGAGAGCGTCTTGGCTTCTGTCTTGCTTCGAAGGGAAGGCTCCCTGGAAGACTTGACGGCACTGGAAGTATTTCCGTTGACTGTGGGAAAGATAAAGAACAACCAGAGGGCGGTTTATACCGCAGCATTCCCCTGGATGGAAAGCCGTCTTTTGGAGGCCCATGGGCTGGCAGTCCGGGACATTGAGGCGGTGCGTGAAGTGGCTCCCAGCGAGAGAGTCATAAGCGATCTTGTGCGGAGTTCACCCGAACGCTTTGTAGTCGGGGTTCTACCCCAGGAAGCCGGCGGGGAGATGGCTGTGGTTTCCTATGTGTTAACCGATATGCTTCGAGAAAGGCCTTTGAGCTGGGACGAAGGGCTTCTGGGAGTCAATACAGACGGGCAGCGTTCTTCGATTTGGAATGTTCAGGGAGATACTGCCCAAGGGCAGCGTTCTGATGCGCTGAAGAGAATTGTCGAATCTCTAAAGAATTTTAAATCTCCGATCCTGTTGACGTGCAGTTGGGTGACTTCAGTCCCCGGGCAAGGCCGCGGAACCGAGACCCTCCATGCGGCGCTGGAATCCTCCCGGGCCATGTATCCGGGACTTGATGTGGTGCTGTGGCCGGAGAGCCGGGCAAGCGGGATGCAAGAATTTCATCGGGGATTTGAAACAAGAGGAGAGGACTCTCGGTTCCAAAGGGAATTTGGTGTGAGTTGGTCTCCGGTGATGTTCTATCCCTTTATGGTCCGGCCAGGCCCGGATCTTTTGCCATTAAATGAAGATCCGGAATATGAGACTGCGACTGCTTTTTTCCGGTGGTTAAAGCAAAAGGATTCTCCGGAGAGGAGTTCGCAATTGCTCCAGACAGCCCTGGACTATGCGGGGGATGAGGAGGCCTCGGAGTACCCAGTCGAGCTGGTGGTGGAATACTATCGATTCCTGAAGGAGCATCCGCAACAGAAATATCAACCCTTGAGCCCCACACTGGGTTGGCACAATCACAATGCCCGAACCTACAACAATGGATTTGTTCTCCCGGTTCCGCTGCCGGAGCATCGCGCCGGAAAACGGCCCGCCCTGCATCTGGCCCATGAACTTATAGCGGATGAAGAGACCTTTGGTTCCAACACTGTCACCGTCTATGTGAGCCCGGACACGACTTCCGGACAGCTTAGGGACAGGCTCCACCAAATCCTGAATCCAAACAGGACAGCGCCGCAAAGCGCTGCCCTTCCCTCAATCCACGCATTCACTGCAGACGAAGACGCTCATCTATTCCAGGAACTCGCCGCGAGCTTGTAAAAAAAGAAATGGTGCCGGAGGTCGGAGTCGAACCGACACGAGGTCACCCTCACATGATTTTGAGTCATGCGTGTCTGCCAATTTCACCACTCCGGCACTCAAAGGAAGGATTCAAAGAAGATTTGCGGACAGAAAAAACACGATATAATACGAAATTTTCTTGACAAACTTAATTTTAAGAGATTACTCTAAACACGTCAAGGATGAAAGGGCATGTCGCCTCGAGTTCGGTGAAGACCGAACAGGTAGTCACTGAGGAGGTGTAGAATGGCTAAGAAGAAAGCGGCCAAGAAAAAGACGGCCCGCAAGAAGGTTGCCAAGAAGAAGGTAGCCAAGAAGAAGACAGCGAAGAAGAAGGTTGCGAAGAAGAAGGTCGCCAAGAAGAAGACGGCTAAGAAAAAGGCCGCCAAGAAGACGACGACCAAGCGCAAGGTGAAAAGAAGAAAAAAGAAGTAAGCTAGCCGTTAGAGCTAGAGGGTTCGCCTAAGAAGTATGCGATCTGCCCTTTCTCCTTGACTTTGTAGCTCGAAAATTAAACGCCCGTCCGTGTCCCGGACGGGCGTGTCCTTTTTGGCAGCAAGCCGGTTTAGCGGTCCTTCTTTTGGAATGCGGAGAGCAGGTCGATCGGGATGGGGAATAGGGTGGTGTGGGAGCCCTCTCCGGAGATCTCTACCAGGCTTTGTAAATACCGGAGCTGCAAGGACATAGGATGCTCGCCCATCATGGCGGCAGCCTGAACCAGCTTCTCCGCGGCCTGAAACTCTCCCTCGGCCGCAATGACCTTGGCCCGCCGTTCGCGTTCGGCCTCTGCCTGGCGCGCCATTGCCCGCTGCATTTCCTGCGGGAGATCCAGATGTTTGATCTCCACATTGGAGACCTTGATGCCCCAGGGATCCGTATGTTTGTCGATAATCTCCTGGAGTTGCTGGTTTATTTTGTCGCGTTCGCTCAGCAATTCGTCAAGCTCTGCCTGGCCGAGGATGCTGCGCAGAGTGGTTTGGGAAATTTGCGAAGTGGCGAACATGTAGTCTTCGACCTCCACCACGGCTTTGTTGGAGTCCATCACCCGGAAATAGACAACGGCGTTTACTTTGATGGAAACATTGTCGCGGGTGATGATGTCTTGAGGCGGCACATCCAAAACCACGGTACGGAGGCTAATCTTCACAAGCCTGTCGATAGGAAAGATGAGCAAACGCAGCCCGGGGCCGAGGGCCACAGGGCGCATACGCCCCAATCGAAATACAACGCCGCGCTCGTACTCGTTTAGGATTTTGAGACAGCTGAACACGTAGGCTGCAAGTAACAGAACAAAGCCGAAACCGGTCATGAGTGGCCTCCCTCTTCAGTGTAGGGTTCAACAGTGAGTTCCAGGCGCTCCATGCGAAGCACCCTTATCTTGTCGCCCGCCGCAACAGGCTTGGCGGACTGTGCATTCCAGTATTCTCCGTGCACAAAAACCTTGCCGGAGGGGTTGAGGGCAGTTTCGGCTACACCTGTTTCGCCGATAAGCCCTTCAGTGCCCGAGACCGGCCGCCGGCGCGCGGAGCGCAGAACCAGGCTGATCAGAAAGACCGTGATTGCGGCTGTGCCGAATGCAAAGCTCAATATCAGGGAGATCGAGATGTTCAGCCATTGCTCCGGGGAATCAATGAGCATGGTCGACCCGAGTACGAGGCAAACAATGCCGCCGAGGGTGAGGAGACCGAAGCTGACGACCATGGCCTCCGCAACAAACAGGAGCAGGGCTAAGATGATGAGTGCCGCTCCGGCAAAGCTGATGGGCAGAGATTGGAAGGAAAACAGGGCCAGGATCAAACAAATGGCGCCGGCAATACCCGGGAAGCCGATGCCCGGGTGGGTGACTTCAAAGAGCAGTCCGTAGAAGCCCAGCATCATGAGGATGTAGGCGATGTTGGGGTTGCCGATAACATAAAGCAGGCGCTCCGAGGGGCTGAGTTCCACGCGTTGGATTGAACTCGTTTGGGTGTGCAGTTGAATTTCGCCAAGTGCAGTCTGAACGCTGCGGCCGTGAATTTTTTGGAGGAGTTGTTCCGGATTGTCGGCGATGAGGTCAATGACCTTAAGTTCGAGTGCCTCTGGCGCGGTGATGGATACGCTCTCGGTCACAGCGAGTTCTGCCCAGTCCGCGTTGCGGTTGCGGGCGGTGGCTATCCCCCGTACCCAAGCCACGGTGTCGTTGAGGATTTTATCTGTCATGGGGGAGTGGGGAGGCTCTTCTGCAGCAGGCGTTTGTTCTGCCCCCGAGTCTGTATCCGTTTCTTGCCGGGTATCGGAATCCTGCTTTGGTGGGCTGAGCCTCTCCTTCCAGGATTCCCAAAAGCCTCCGCGGTCTGTCTCGCCTCCGTCCAAATTTACGGGATGGGCTGCCCCTATATTAGTGGAAGGCGCCATGGCCGCAATGTGTGCCGCAAGTGTGATGAACACACCGGCGGAGCCCGCGCGCGAGCCGGACGGGCCGACATGTACCACGATGGGGGCCTCGGAATTCATCATGCGTTTGACGATTTGGCGGGTGGACTCGAGGAGGCCGCCGGGTGTGTCGAGTTGAATGACGAGGATTTCACCCCGGACCTCGGCTTTCTCGATGTTGTCCAGGATGAACTTGGAACTGACTGGGTTGATGATCAGATTGTCGAGCTCAATGAGGCGGACCGGCTGGGAGGCGTTTGAATGAGCGGGCGTGTCTTGGGCAAATAGCGCTGCGTTGCCCAAGAGGGCGACAAAGAAGGCCAGAACCGGGAGGTGCTTGGCTGTGATTTTCATGGGGAGAAAAAATGGTGGACCAGGCCGGGATCGAACCGGCGACCTCCACAATGCCATTGTGGCGCGCTCCCAACTGCGCTACTGGCCCACACTTGAAACAAAAGCCTTGGTCAAAGTCCGTAGTATATCTTTCTGCCCAAGGCCTGTCAACCAGAGCCCCGAACCCGTAGCCCGGTGCCAGGCACCGGTGCCTGGCACCAGTGCCTGGCACCGGGACTGAGCGCCGGGGAACTTGACCGGGGAAGCTCAGGCTGGCAAAATACTGCGATCAAGGAGTTTAAGAAAAATGAGCCAGTCCTATCCATTCAAGACTGTGGAGCCCAAGTGGCAGGGGATATGGGAGAGGAACCGGACCTTCAAGGCGGAATTTCCTTCTTCCAAACCCAAGTACTACGTGCTCGATATGTTTCCGTACCCTTCGGGGGCAGGCCTGCACGTGGGCCATCCCGAGGGCTACACTGCCACAGACATTCTTTCCCGCTATAAGCGCATGTGCGGTTTCAATGTACTTCACCCCATGGGTTGGGATGCCTTTGGTCTTCCTGCCGAGCGTTATGCGGTGCGCACGGGGATTCACCCCGCTGTGACCACGGAACAAAATATCAGAACCTTTCGCGGCCAGATCAAGCGTTTGGGTTTTTCCTATGACTGGGATCGCGAGTTCTCCACCACGGATCCGGACTACTACCGGTGGACGCAGTGGATCTTCCTCAAACTTTACGAAAAAGGCTTGGCTTATGAAGCAGAGGTGCCGGTCAATTGGTGTCCGGCCCAAGGCACGGTTCTGGCAAACGAGGAGGTTCAGGACGGGAAGTATGTGGAGACCGGGGATCCGGTGGAGCGCCGGAACATGCGCCAGTGGATGCTCCGGATCACCTCGTATGCGGAGCGCCTTCTCTCGGGCCTGGAAACTTTGGATTGGCCGGAGAGCATTAAGGAGATGCAGCGCAATTGGATCGGCCGCTCGGAGGGCGCGGACGTCACCTTCCAAATCGCGGACAGCGACCGGACCTTCACTGTTTTTACCACAAGGCCGGACACACTTTACGGCTCCACCTACTGTGTATTTTCGCCCGAGCACCCCTTGGTCCGGGCTGTCACTCTCCCTCAACAGCGCGCTGCGGTTGAGGAATACCAGGCTGCTGCCCGGATGCGCTCGGATTTGGAGCGTACTGAGCTCGCCAAGGAAAAGAGTGGCGTGTTCACAGGGGCTTATGCGATCAACCCGGTAAACGAGTCCCGTATCCCGATTTGGATCGCGGATTATGTGCTCATGAGCTACGGCAGCGGGGCAATTATGGCGGTCCCGGCCCATGACGAGCGTGACTGGGAATTTGCCCGCACTTTTGAGCTTCCTATTATAGAGGTAGTCTCAGGAGGCAATATCGAGGAGGCTGCCTACACGGGCGACGGCACCCTGGTCAATTCCGGCTTGATCGAGGGCCTGCCCGTGCCCGAGGCCAAGGCCAAGATCACGGCCTGGCTCGAAGACAAGGGCCTGGGCAAGGCCAAGGTCCAGTACCGCTTGCGCGACTGGCTTTTTTCGCGCCAGCGCTATTGGGGAGAGCCCTTCCCTCTCCTGCACTTGGAGGACGCTACGGTCGTGCCTTTGCCGGAAGCGTCCCTGCCGCTGACTCTGCCGGAACTCGAGGACTACCGGCCCACAGAACAGGGTGATCCGCCTCTGGCCCGCGCTACCGAGTGGGTGCGGACCGTGGATCCGGGCAGCGGCAAGCCCGCGCACCGCGAGCTCAACACCATGCCTCAATGGGCGGGTTCTTGCTGGTACTATCTGCGCTTTATGGATCCGCAGAATCAAAAAGAGGCCTGGTCGGCTGAGGCCGAAAAGTATTGGATGCCCGTGGATCTCTATGTAGGCGGCGCTGAACACGCGGTCCTGCACTTGCTGTACTCGCGCTTTTGGCACAAGGTTCTTTTTGACTGCGGCTTGGTTCACACGGAGGAACCCTTCCAAAAACTCTTTAACCAGGGAATGATTCTGGCCTACTCCTATCGGGATGAGGGAGGCAAGTACTATACCGAAAAGGAAGTCGAGGAAAAGGACGGCAAGTTTTTCGTCAGGGATTCGAATACGCCGGTCGAAGCTAAAATCGAGAAGATGTCCAAATCCAAGTATAACGTCATCAATCCGGACGAGGTGATCGACGAATACGGGGCAGATGCCATGCGGCTCTATGAGATGTTTATGGGGCCCTTGGACATTATGAAGCCCTGGCAGATGAAGGGCGTGGAAGGGGTCTCGCGTTTTCTGGACCGGGTGTGGCGTTTGGGCACGGAAGTAACGGATTCCGCACTTAACGAAGACCAGAACAAGCTCCTGCACAAGACCATCAAGGCGGTGACCGGGGATCTCGACAGCATGCGCTTTAACACGGCGATTGCGCGCCTCATGGAATTTGTCAATGCGCTCACTCCGATGAGCGAGCGGCCCAGGCCCCTGATGGAAACATTGATCCTCCTGCTTTCGCCCTTTGCCCCTCATTTGGCTGAAGAAATGTGGGAGGGCCTGGGCCATACTGAGACGCTCGCCTATGAGCCCTGGCCTGCGTATGACGAGTCCTTTCTCAAGGAGGACTCCGTGGAGATTGTGGTGCAGATCAACGGCAAGGTGCGTGCCAAGCTTTCGGTGGGTGTGGACGAGGAAAAGCAGGGCATTGAGTCCAAGGCTTTGGGTCTTGAGTCTGTGCAGCGTTGGCTCGGCGGCTCCAGAATCAAACACGTGGTGGTTGTGCCCAAGCGTTTGGTCAACATTGTCCTGGAAAAGGGCGCTTGAGTCGTGCGTCGAGGTGATTCCCGATCCGCCTTTAATTTTGCTTTTCCGGTTTTGCCGGGCGAACGCAGCCTTCTGTGGGTGATGGGGGCACTCGCGCTTTTTCTTTTGATTTGGCAAGCTGTGGGAGGCCGTGAGACCTTCGGGTTGGGGAAGCCCTTGACGCTGTCTGAACAACGGAGCCTTGAGGTGCAGTACCGATCTTTGCCGGAACACCGTTTGAATCTCAACCGGGCGGGTTGGGGGGAGCTTAAGCGCCTTCCCGGTCTTGGCGCTGCAGCCGCACAACGGATACTCGAATTCCGTCAAGCAAAAGGCCGCTTTACGTCAGTGGATGAACTGGCTGGATTGCTGGATCTGTCCGCGCCTGAGCTCCGTCAAATTAGACGATGGGTTTGGGTGGAAGAGTAATTATCCGGCTCTGAGCTCATATCGAGTCTGTTTGGCAACTAAGTTGTGCTCAATTATGCTAAATGAAGCATAATCCTCTTCTTTGATTACCCATTTCATAAGGTATACTTGATTGGGGGAGAAAAGGGGAGGCCCCAAATGGTGTCCGGAGAGAGGGCAGATCGGGCTGGACAACAGGGATTTACGCTGATTGAATTGATGGTCGTTGTGGTGATCATCTCTATTATGGCCAGCTTTGCCCTGCCTAAATATCAAAAGGTTGTGGAGCGCTCCCGTCAGGGCGAGGCTTACCTTATCCTGGGGACTTTGCGTGACGCGGAGTTTCGTTACAGAGCCGAGGAAGGGGTTTATACGAATCAGCTGAACGTGCTTGGGATCGATGATCCAAACACATTGCCTAATATATACTTTGACTATGCAATAGAAGATGCTTCAAATGAAACCTTTACAACAAGAGCGACCCGCAACAGTTATCGAAGGCTCCCGGAAGTACCTGTTTATTCGGTCACGCTGGACCAGGACGGGAATCTTGTCCGGGGCTACTGAGTCCGGTAAGCTCTCCATTCGCGAGAGGGGCATGACGCTCCTCGAGCTTATGATCGTTATTATCATTATTGCCATCCTTGCGGGATTTGCGGTGCCGCAGTACGTCAAAATTGTGGAACGAAACCGTCAGGGTGAGGCATTCCAAATGTTGCGGGCAATTCGCGATGCGGAGATTCGTTATTGGCACGATGCGGTGGTGTATACCCAAGACTTCAATGATCTGGATATGGAAAGTCCCAATAACTCTCCGAACCGTTTTTTTGAGTATACGGTTAGCAATGCGGATGCCATAACCTTTCAGCTGACTGCCACCCGCAACACATACCGGCGCTCCCTCGGGATACCGGATTATACTGTCCAGCTCGATCAAGACGGTAACTTGGTCCGGACCTTTTAAACAGTACACGGCGCGAGTTCACTTCCGCGGAGACTGAGTCCTCAGTCCGCGCCAAGGATCATGCGGGTATGATCCGGCTCCGTGAGTTTCCCCAAGCGAGAATTTCGATCTAGACCTTTGCGTGCCCCTTTGCTCAGTCTTGCCTTAGCGGTGTGGGTGGGATGCGGCCTGGCTCTTTATTGCGGGCTGGATGCTGCCATTCCGATGATTCTGATCGGGGCCCTTTGCCTGTGCTTGGCTTGGCATTGCACATCATCCGAAGCTTCAGCCTGTGCGCTTGTGGGGGCCGCTCTTTGTTTTGCCTGGGCTTATGCCTCTCTCTCCCAACCCATACGGATGAAAGAATCCGTGCCCGAAGGGGCATGGGTCCGGGTGCATGGAAGGGTATCCCGAAGCGCATCTGTCTGGGTTACGGACACAGGGGCGCAACGCACCGAATGCTGGATCTATCCGGATGCCCTGAGCGATGGGCGGCAATGGTACGGTGCTTCGGGTCTCTTGCGCGTGTGCGTGAAGCGGGAGGCACGGCCCATTCCTGCGGGAGAGCGGATCTGGGCAGAAGGGAGCTTCAGCTACCCCGTGTATCCGCGAGGCCCTGACCGGGCGTGGGGTCTCCTGAATGTGCCGGCAGGGAATTTTATCCGCGGTGAGCAAATCCCGGAACGGGATAACTTGCAGGCCCGGATTCATGAGCAACTGAGTTTGGCTTTGCCGCACGCGCATTCTCAACTGGTCGCTGCCTTAATTCTCGGTGAGCGTAAAGGCTTGGGTTCTTGGGCACGGTCTTTCCGGGTACTTGGAGCCGGCCACTTGCTGGCCATCAGCGGTTTGCACGTGGTCCTGGTCTTAGGATTGGTGCGCGGATTTTTTGCGCTTCTGCCTTTGCCGTGGCGCTGGCCTTGGGTCATAGGAGTGTTTGGCGTGCTTGCTTATACGGGGTTGGCCGGTGCTCCGGTGTCTGCCGTGCGCGCGGGCATATGTCTTACTTTGGGTGTGCTTGCGCATCAGGGTGAACGCGAAGTGAGTGCCTGGAATCTTTGGGCCTGTTGTGTTCTGGTCTTTCTGTGGAGTGATCCTTATTGGGTGACTTCTGTCGGATTTCAACTCAGCTTCGGTGCTGTGGCCGCAATCCTCGCTTTTTCCCGGGGCTTGGATCGGATCTTGACGCGTATGCATCATGGGCTGCGTTTGAGTTTCGGTGGGCGCGTGCCTCCCGCCCCCGTGGGCCCTGGCTATCGAACGGTACAGGGAGCGGTCTCTGTAACGGCCGTATCTGCTGCAGCTTGGTTGGGACTGATGCCTCTCTTGGCCTATTATTTTGCTTTGTGGTCCCCGATATCAATCTTGGCCACATTACTGATGCTTCCGGTTTTTACCGGGGTCCTGGCGCTTGCCCTATTGTGGACATTGCCCATGGTGTTTGGATGGGATTTGTCATGGTTTTTTGCCGGAGTGTTGGAGCCTTTGATTTCTTTGCTTTTTGCAATGGCCCATAGGTTGAGCCGGATTCCGGGTGCCTATTGGGAGTTGCCGCCGATTTCGCTTTGGGAAGTGATGGGCTACTACGGGGCCCTCATTTTTGTGGTTTGGGCGTTGGCGGGCAGGAAAGCCTGGAAACGGATGCTCTTGTGTGCGGCGTTGATCTTTTTGGGTACAGTTACTCTGGATTATGGATTGAACCTGCCCAATTCCAGAGTCAAAGCCCGGGGCCGTTTTGTGCGTCTGGGCGCTTCGGAACGGTGGAACGGAGTGCAGGCCTGGGTGGGATGGAAACCCGTTCAGGGGTCTATGGTCGAGCTCTCCGGATCCCTGCACTATGATCCCATCTCTTTGGCCCGGGATCTGCGGGCGATTCAAGCGGAAACCGTTGTGGGGATTCCAGTTCAGTTGGAGGATGTCCGGGGCCTTCCTTGACACTCTCCAAATCCTTGTGTTAGATTGCAAAGCTATGAAATTACTGAATCTTACAACAATGTGCTTGCGCAAAAATTTTCTCCGGATTGCCTTGGTGTGCGTGTGCTTCATTGCCTGGGGCGGGGCGTCCGCCCAGGCTGCCTGGATTTGGACACCGCAAAGCGGGAAGTGGATCAATCCCAGCTGGTCTGCCAAGGATACAGCGGCCGAGCAGTTTGAGCACGCATTCAAGTTTTACCAGAGCGGTGACTACGAGCGCGCCGCCAAGGAATTCAACAAGGTGGTCAAAAAGTGGCCCAGTTCCGTGCGCGCGCCCGAGGCCCTGTTCTATGTGGGACTCAGCAATCAGAAACTGGGCAAGTATTCTGCGGCCTTCAGCAACTACGAAAAGGTGCTCACCAAGTATCCGTACGGCGAGCAATTGCACTTGGTGGTTGAGCGGATTTTTGAAATTGCCGAGTTGTTTGAAGAGGGAGACAAGATCACTCTGGCGCAGAAGTATGTTGGAGTGATGAAATCCAAAGAACGCGCCGCGCGTATGTATGAGGCGGTGGTCACCAATGCCCCTTATGACACTCTGGCGGACCAGGCCCTGTACCGTTCCGGGATTTGTTATATGGGGGTGAATCGCTACAGGAAGGCTCAAGAGGTTTTTGCCGAATTCCTAAAGGAATACCCGGATAGTGATTTGGCTCCTGCGGTGCGGTTGAGATTGGCTGAGGCTGCGCAGGCAGAATCTCTGGATGCACCCTATGATCAAGGCGCATCCGAAGTTGCTCTTGAACAGTTTGAAGAAATTTTGGAGGAGGAGCGCGCGGATGAAGTGAAGCAGGCTGCGCGTGAGGCTGTTGCGAGTCTGGAGAACCGGGCTGCGCAAAAGGAATTCGAAATCGGGCGTTTCTACGAAAAGAAAAAGGCCCATGAAAGCGCTCTCCTTTATTACCAGGGCGTGATTGACCAGTATCCCCATACCGATTGGGCGGCGAAGTCATCCGGGCGTATCAGCGGCATCCGCAAGATGCTGGCAGACGAGTCCACTTCCCTGTGAGATTATTTTTCATGCCACATTCATGGCGCTGGGGTTTCTGCTTCTTAGCTTTTCTGGCCTTGGGCTCCTGCGGTTACAGCACCAAGTCCCTCCTGCCCGGGCATCTCAGGACTATCTATATTGCGCCGTTTACCAATGAGATAGATCTTACTCAAGAGAATACCTATACACGCCGTTTTCGCAGTTACAGGCCGCGCCTGGAAGGGGATATTACTTCGGCCATTACTGAGAAATTTGTCTTTGACGGCTATCTGCAGGTCTCGGACGAGGAGGGCGCGGATATGGTATTGCAGGGGCGTTTGATCGATTTTCGGAGGGATCCCTTGCGTTACTCGACCGGCCGCGAGACGGTGGAGGAATACCGTTTGTCCTTGGTCGTGGATATGCAAATGGAAGATCGCGTAAAGGGGCGTCTCATGTGGCGCGAAAGCTCCTTTGTCGGAGACGCCACCTTCTTTACGTCCGGCGCGCGCGCTACCAGTGAAGAAACAGCCCTGACTGAGACTATCGATGACCTCGCCGAGAGAGTGGTTGCGAGGACAGTCGAAGGATGGTGAGCCATCTTATTCTCAGTGATGAACCTCTCCTAATTCGTAGAGAAATCCGGCGTATCTTGGAAGAAGATATTTCGCAATCCGTTGCGGAGTCCGACCGCCATGAGTTTTATGCCGGGGAAATGGATTCCCTGGCGGATTTTCTCGACCTGTGCAAGACGGATTCCCTTTTTGCCGAGCACCGGCTGATGGTGTTGCAAGGATTGGAGTCTCTTAAGGCCGAGGAGTCCCGCCAACTTCTGCTGAACTATTTGGATGCACCGCACAACAATACCACGCTTGCCTTGGTTATGAAGGAAGCGCGTCCCAATGGCACATTCCTCAAACATCTGCAGAAACGTTGCCGCACCATAACGCTGAACCGGCCCAAAAAGAAGTCCGAGATCGTGGGTTGGATTCGTTCCGAGGCCCAGCGCCGGGGAGTGCGTTTGGATTTTGAGGCCGCAAGCCTTTTATCGGACCGGGTGGGTCCGGACTTGGTGAAATTGGAAGGAGTGTTGGATCAACTGGCTTGTTTTGCGGGAGAAGAGGTGGTGGTGGGCGATCACGTGCGCGCCTTGGTCGCGCCCACAGCGGAGGAGACCGGCTTTGCTTTGGCCGATGCTTTGACTCGCAAGGACGCAAGTGAGGCCCTGCGCATTAGCGCGCGTTTGTTTGAATCGGGGGACCGGCCCGTTCAACTTTTAGGTCTTTTGCATTGGCATTGGCGGCGATTGGAAACAGCTCGAAAGATTCTGCTGCGTGGAGGGGGCCTCGAAGATGTGGGCGCGGAGCTCAAGATGAAGTGGTATGTGGACCGCCTGGTCAGACAGGCCCGGTCCTTGGATGAAGAACGCATGAAACGGGGGTTTGAACTCTTGCTGCGGACAGACCGCTCCCTCAAGAGCTCATCTGCGGGAGATCAGCTGGTTTGGGACCGGTTGATAGTGGAACTATGCAGATAGAGCGGAAAGACGCTTGGCCAGGCGAGACTTCTTGCGGGCAACCGTGTTCTTTTCCATCACACCCTTCTTCAGTGCCTTGTCCATCTTGGATTCCAGCTGCTTCAGGGCCTCTGCTGCCGCCTGTTTTTCTCCACTATCAATCGAACTGAGCACGGCCTTGGTTCGCGTGCGGATCTCGGTCTTGATCCCGTGATTGCGCACTTGGCGCTTGGCGGCCTGTCTGATTGACTTGCGGGCTGATAGAGAATGTGCCATAAGTTGTTTTAATTCCTTAACTTGTGATTGTTTTGTACCCAAAATAGGAATCTCCTATGCTAGCAAAATGCCCCGGAGCTGTCAATAAGCGCATTTGGCGAGGGCCGGAGGAGCTCCAATGAGCCTGTTCCGGAGCGCGGGCAAGATCGGCCTGGCCACTGCCTTTAGCCGGGTGCTGGGTTTTGTGCGCGACATGACTGTCGCGGCTTTTTTCGGCACTTCCCTGGGGGCCCAAGCCTTTGTGGTGGCCTTTCGGCTGCCCAATTTTTTGCGGGAGATCGTGGGCGAAGGAGCCACACATTCGGCGGTGGTTCCGGTTTTGAGCGAGCCTTTGGCCCAAGGGGATACGTCTTCCTTTTGGGAGATAGTCTGTGTGCTTTGGCGAGTGGCGCTTGTCGTCCTCTTGCTGCTGGCTGTGGCCGGCGTCTTACTCGCTCCGGTTTTGGTGGGTGCGGTGGCGCCGGGATTTCTGAGTGATCCCGAAAAGTATGCGCTGACCGTGCGCCTGGCTCGCTGGCTCTTCCCCTATATCTGTTTGATCGGTATGACCGCAATTC
>JAFGIU010000081.1 GCA_016929445.1 Candidatus Omnitrophota bacterium | reverse complement strand
CAGCGTGGTCTACACGCATCCGGAGATTGCCTCCGTGGGCTTGAGCGAACAGCAAGCGCTGGAGGCCGGGCACGATATTCGTACCGGCCGCTATCCGTTCAGCGCGAACGGCCGGGCCCGCTGCATGAATGATACCGAGGGTTTTGTGAAGATTATCGCCGAAAATAAGACCGACCGGCTGCTGGGCGCGCACATTATTGCGACCCATGCAGGGGATTTGCTCCAAGAGCTCGTCACCACCATGGCCTTTCGAGGCAATGTCGAGGATATTGCTCTGACGATTCACGCGCACCCCACCCTATCCGAATCAGTCAAGGAAGCTGCGCTGGATGCGCGCGGCGAAGCCGTTCATATGTAATTCGCATGAAGACAACCAGGAGGAAAGAGAGCATGTATAGCCTATTCCGCAGGACCCTTGTGTTCGGCTTGGCAGTGACTTGCGCGCTGGGTCTATCCACCGGCGCGAGAGCGGTTGAGAATCAGGACTTTGATCAGGAAGCCTTCCAGAAGCAAATGGAAGCCGCTTCGCAGGAAATGGCCGCGGCTTTTGCGGCCCTGGGCCAGGGTTTGGCTCAGGTGGCCGGAGCTCCGCAGGCCGGTACTCCGGTACAAACCGTCGGCATTAGCGAACTCAAGAGTGTGCTTCCCGAAAGCTTCGGCGCTTACAAGAAGACAAGTTCTTCCGGCGACCGCAATTCGGCGATGAATATTCGCTCCACCGTTGTTCAAGCGGTTTATGAAAGCCCCGACGGCAAGCAAATCAATGCCGAGGTCACGGATATCGGTACTTTCAGGGGCATGGGCGCCTATGCTGCCGGAATGATGCAGAACTGGGATTCTGAAAGCGAAACCGATGACTCCTATGAGAAGACAGTGGCCTGGAAGGACCGCAAGGCCCGCGAAGAATATAACCGCAGCTCCAAGTACGGCAATTTTCAGACGACCGCGGGCAACGGCCGTTTCTGGGTTGAGTTTAGCGGGGAAGTTGAAAACGTGCAGGATTTTCATCAAGGAATGGACGCCGTCAATATTTCCCAGCTGGACCAGTGGGAGAACTACGGATTAGAACAGTAGTCTGAACGGGCCTGAGCCCCGTTGCAAATCAAAAGGCCTTGGAGTATCCTGGTTCACTCTATGAAGCAAATCATACGCGTCCTCAAGAGTTCAGTCGGCAAAAAGTACCTCATGGCGGTAACGGGCCTTGCTCTCTGCGGGTTCCTCGTAGCGCATCTGATCGGCAATCTCTTCCTATATAAGGGTCCGGGAGGGGACGCCTACAACGCCTACGGCCACAAACTCGAGTCTCTGGGGCCCTTGCTGAAGCTGGCTGAGCTCGGTCTGCTCGCTCTGTTCCTCGTGCACATTGTCTTGGCCATTGTGGTGAGCATTGAGAACAAGCGGGCGCGCGGAGCCGGTTATGCCAGTTATAAGGGGAAGGGCGGTTCGACCCTGGCGTCCAGGGTGATGGCCTACACCGGCGGCCTGGTGGGCGTGTTTGTTGTGCTGCACCTGCTGCATTTCAAGTTTGCCGAGCATCTCTACGACGCCAAGGGCTACGTGGATTGGTACACCATGGTTCTGCAGCTCTTTCAGAAGCCGGTATTTTTCGCATTTTATGTGGCTTCGGTCCTGATCCTCGGCTTTCATCTCTATCATGCGGTTCAAAGCTGCATGCGTTCCCTGGGTTTGGACAACGACAATTACGACCCGCTCGTGCAGTGGGTTTCCCGGATTTTTTCAGGGCTCATGGTGATCGGATTTAGTTCGATCCCGATTTGGGCCTTTTTCCTTAAGGGGTAGACAGTGGCACTGGACTCCAAAATTCCCAGCGGTCCGATTCAAGAGAAGTGGGAGAAACACAAGTTCGATCTCAAGCTGGTCAATCCGGCCAACAAGCGCAAGTACCGCATCATTGTGGTGGGCACAGGCCTGGCCGGGGCATCGGCTGCCGCGAGCCTGGGTGAACTGGGGTACAAGGTCGAGGCTTTCTGTTATCAGGATAGCGCGCGCCGTGCGCACAGCATTGCGGCCCAGGGCGGGATTAACGCGGCCAAGAATTATCAGAATGACGGGGACAGTGTTTACCGTCTTTTCTACGACACGGTCAAGGGCGGGGACTTCCGGGCTCGCGAGGCCAACGTGTACCGTTTGGCCGAGGTTAGCGGCGCCATCATTGATCAATGTGTGGCGCAGGGCGTGCCCTTTGCGCGCGAGTATGGCGGACTTTTGGCCAACCGCTCTTTTGGCGGCGCGCAGGTGAGCCGCACCTTTTACGCGCGCGGGCAGACCGGGCAGCAGCTTCTGTTGGGCGCGTACAGCGCGCTCATGCGGCAGGTTGCCGCGGGCCAGGTGAAAATGCATGCGCGCACAGAGATGCTGGACCTGGTTGTGGTGGATGGTTATGCCAGGGGCATTGTGACCCGCGACTTGATTACAGGAAAAATCGAGACGCATCTGGCCGATGCCGTGGTCCTGGGGACTGGTGGTTATTCCAATGTTTATTTCCTGTCCACCAATGCGTCCAACTGCAATGTAACGGCCACATGGCGCGCGTACCGCCGCGGCGCGTATTTTGCCAATCCGTGTTTTACTCAAATTCATCCCACCTGCATTCCGGTGCATGGGGACAAGCAGTTCAAACTTACGCTGATGAGCGAAAGCCTGCGCAATGACGGCCGTGTGTGGGTGCCCAAGCAAAAGGGCGATAAGCGCCCTGTAGGGCAGATTCCCGAGGGCGAGCGCGACTATTACCTGGAGCGCAAGTACCCGAGCTTCGGCAACTTGGTGCCGCGCGACGTGGCAAGCCGGGCGGCCAAGCAAGTGTGTGATGAGGGACGCGGGGTGGGCTCTACAGGTCTGGCCGTGTATCTGGATTTTGCCGATGCGATTGCCCGCGACGGCGAAGCGGTGATTCGCGAGAAATACGGCAATTTGTTCGATATGTACGAGAACATCACGGGCGAAAACCCATACAAGCAACCCATGCGTATTTTTCCGGCCGTGCATTACACCATGGGCGGGCTTTGGGTGGACTACAATTTGATGAGCAATCTGGCCGGTCTCTTTGTGATTGGGGAGGCGAATTTCTCGGATCACGGGGCCAATCGCCTGGGCGCCAGCGCGTTGATGCAGGGTTTGGCCGACGGCTACTTTGTGCTTCCCTATACATTGAGCGCTTACCTTGCCGGGCAGGAGAAAGTCGAGATTGGTGCCGATCATCCGGAAGTGCTCAAGACTGCGGCAGAGGTCCGGGAGCGGAATGCAAAGCTCCTGGCGCTGAAGGGCAAGCGCACGGTTCTGGAAATCCACCGGGAACTCGGCCTCCTGATGTGGAATGACTGCGGCATGGCGCGCAACGAAAAGGGGCTCAATCACGCCAAGGCGCGCATCCCTGAGTTAAGAGATGAGTTTTGGAAGAACGCGATTGTGCCGGGTTCGGGCGAGGAATTCAACCAGGCATTGGAATACGCCGGGCGCGTGGCCGATTATCTGGAGTTCGCGGAACTCTTGGTGGATGACGCCCTGCACCGCAAGGAGTCTTGCGGGGGACATTTCCGCGAGGAAAGCCAAACCGGGGAGCACGAGGCCAAACGCGATGATGATAATTTCAGTTATGCCGCGGCTTGGGAATTTGCGGGCGTGGGCAAGCCGGCCACCCTGCACAAAGAAGAATTGGAATTTGAGTACGTGAAGCCTTCGCAAAGGAGTTACAAGTGAGTGCGGAATCCATGACGCTCACCCTCAAGATCTGGCGCCAAAAGGGTCCGGATGCCCCGGGCCGCTTCGTGACTTATGAAGCCGGGGACGTGTCCCCGGACATGTCGTTCTTGGAAATGCTGGACATGCTCAACCAGGATCTGATCAAGAAAGGCGAGGAGCCCGTTGCCTTTGAAAACGATTGCCGCGAGGGTATCTGCGGGGCCTGCAGCGTGATGATCAACGGCCAGGCGCACGGCTCCAAGAGAGGGATCACAGCCTGCCAGCTTCACATGCGGCTTTTCAATAACGGCGACACGGTCACGATCGAACCCTGGCGCGCCAAAGCCTTTCCGGTGATCAAAGATTTGGTTGTGGACCGCAGCGCTCTGGACCGTGTGATGCAGGCCGGAGGCTTTGTGTCCGTGCGCACGGGAGCTGTGCCGGACGCCAATGCCGTGCCCGTGCCCAAAGAGAATGCCGACAAAGCCATGGATGCGGCTGCGTGTATCGGTTGCGGGGCATGCGTCGCTGCCTGCAAGAACGCCTCGGCCATGCTTTTTCTAGGCGCCAAGGTTTCGCAATATGCCCTCTTGCCGCAGGGGCATCCGGAGCGCACCCGCCGTGTGCTCGCCATGGTCGAGGCTGCGGACAAAGAAGGCTTCGGCAACTGCACCAACACCAGCGAGTGCGAGGCCGCCTGCCCCAAAGAAATCTCCGTCACCCATATCGCCCGCCTCAACCGCGAACTCCTGCGCGCGGCACTTAGAGCTTAAAACACGTCAGCCCCAGTTCTGCGCGGCAAACTCCCAATTCAACAGATTCTTCAGTACAGTCGCTAAGTACTCATTACGCTTGTTCTGGTAATCCAGGTAGTACGCGTGCTCCCATACGTCGACCGTGAGCAAAGGCTTCTGGTCGTAGGCCAGCGGGGTCTCGGCATTGGGGGTCTTCACGATTTTTACCGTGTTTTCGTCCCGGATCAGCCAAGCCCACCCACTGCCGAACTGAGTCATGCCTGCATTCGCAAATGCCTTGAGAAACTCGTCATAACTTCCAAAGGCCTCGTTGATTTTTTTGCCGATCTCGCCCACGGGTTGCTTGGAACTGTAAGGGTTCAGGCTGTTCCAAAAAAACGTGTGATTCCAAACCTGGGCTGCGTTATTGAAAATGCCGGATTTATCTCCCTTGCCTGCCGTGCTCTTGATGATCTGTTCCAGGGTCTGGTCTGCGTACTCGGTGCCTGTCACAAGTTCGTTGAGTTTGTTTACGTAGGCCTGGTGGTGCTTGCCGTAGTGGTAGCTCAAGGTGTTGGCCGAGATATAGGGCTCCAGCGCATTCTGGTCAAAGGGCAGCGCGGGAAGGGTAAAGGGGGCTGTTGCTGTGCTCATGAACTTGTCCTCGCTTGGTTTCTTCTGGTCTGATTCTTAAGGGACGGTTCTTACGGCCCACTGAATAGATCGGACGGTAAGAACCGTCCCTGACCTTGCTCTTGAGTAACAGGCCATTATACGCATCCACCCCCACCCCGTCCACGGCTAATTTAGGCTAAAAGCTATGCTTGGGCCTGGAGCAATATGGTTTTATAATGTCAGGGCGATATTCAAGGGGAAAAGGGGAGGACTATGGAAATACTGGGAGTGGATATCGGGGGCTCGGGCATCAAGGGCTCTCCGGTCAATATTGAAACCGGTGAGCTTTTGGCAGAGCGATACCGCATTGCGACCCCTCAACCTGCTACTCCGCAAGCTGTGGCCGATGCCCTCAAAGAACTCGTCCAACATTTCAAATGGAAAGGCAAGATCGGTGCGGGATTTCCGGCCGTGGTGCGCGGTGGTGTGGTGGAGACGGCTGCCAATATTGACCCTAGTTGGATCGGCACGCCGGTCTGCAAGCTCTTCACCAAGGTTACGGGTTGTGACACGCATGTGGTCAATGATGCGGATAGCGCGGGTGTGGCGGAGATTCATTTTGGGGCGGGCCGCGGCGTCAAGGGCGTGGTGATCATGATTACAGTGGGCACGGGCCTGGGGACCGCGGTCTTTATCGACGGCAAGCTTGTCCCTAATACGGAATTCGGCCATCTGTTCTATAAAGGAATGATTGCCGAACACTACACCTCGGACGCGGTGCGCAAGGACGAGGATTTGGACTGGGACCAGTGGGGCAAGCGCTTCAACAAGTATCTCAAGCATCTGGCCATGCTGACCTGGCCGGACTTGATCATTGTCGGCGGGGGCGCGAGCAAGAAGTTTGAACGCTTTTCCGACCAGATCAAGGTAAATACCCGAGTCGTCCCCGCACAGCTTCTGAACGAAGCAGGCCTGATTGGGGCTGCCATGTTCGCAGCGGAGGATCTTTAGTGCTCCTTGAATCAACGCTCATTCTCTTTGCCATTGTGAATCCCATCGGCAGTGTGCCGGTCTTTTTGCAGATTACCGCTTCGCTCGATCCCAGGGAACGCAGGTGCGCCTTTCGAACAGGCGTGCTGGCGGCTTCCTTCATCCTCTTCCTCTTTATATTGATCGGAGAAGGGCTCCTAACCCGGGTTTTCCGTATCCATTTGGCTGATCTCATGCTGGCGGGCGGATTATTGCTGCTCATCATTGCCATGGACCATCTGGTTTTCGGTTCCTTGGTGCGCGGCGTTTTGGGAGAGGGGTCTCGGGACGGGCGCCATATCGGCGCGGTTCCCATTGCGTGTCCGGTTCTGGCAGGGCCGGGCGCCAT
>JAFGIU010000080.1 GCA_016929445.1 Candidatus Omnitrophota bacterium | reverse complement strand
AGTGATCTGCAGGATGAATCCAAACAGAACCGTCTTTTGGAACTTGCATCGCAGGTTGGCTCCGGCACTTTGTCCACGGGACAGTTTGCTTCCGAAGTCCTGGACTTGATGGGCGGGATCGGGACAGCTTCTTTCCCTCAACTGCGGCTGGCCATGACTCAAGAAGCTTTGTACAAGCAGCTCGATCTCCAGATTCTCAGCGCAGAAAAGGAAGCTCTCGAGGAGAGCTTGATCCTGGGGCTCCTGGAATATCCGGCACAGCGGCAGTTTTACCAAGGCGCTGAAAACCTGAGACTTGTCGCCACCGTGATGGCAGCCGAGGCAAGTCCCCGTCAGTGGTCCCGATATGTTGAGACGGTCCAAGGGCAAAGCCTGGCGCAACTCTGGGAAGAGCAGCGCAGTCTGGCAAGGAAGGCAGGAGTCGCGATGCGGGAGCCTTCTGCGGAGAACTTTGGGCAGTGGGCGGAGCTGCGGCAGGAGTGCGAGGCCTTTTACGAAAGCGCGTTGGAACGCAACCTGCCCTTGGTTGAGAACACGTTGCAGGTCTTGGATGAATCCGGGCAGAAGACAGCCTTCTTGGTGACCGGCGGCTTTCACAGTGTGGGCATTGAAGAGCTGCTTCAAGAACAACGCATCTCCCACGTGGTGGTTGCGCCGCGCGTGACAGACCTCAGTGTGCCCACGCTGTACCTGGAACGCATGCTGCAGCAGGAGATCGCCCCGCGCCAGACCATTGCGTTTACCACGCAGCTTCTTCAAAACCAGGGTAATGTCATCACAGAACCTCAGATTACCTACCGGGAGTTTTTAGGAGAGGCCTATGATTTGATGTCGATGCTCGGAAGCCGTTCCGAATCTGAAGTCCAAGCAACGCTGCTCGAATGGAGCCGTCTCTTGGCAAGAAGTATCTTGCGCGACACACGCTTCAGTACCCGCGCAAGACTCCGCTATTTGGTGATCCTCGCGTGGATGTCTTCGCCTGAGGATTCCGATGCAGAAGCGCTTGCCCAAGCTCTCGGCTTTGAGGATAAGTCTGATCTTGCCGAATTCTTGGATGTGAAAGCTGCAGAACGCGGCAGGGCTATGAAGGAAAAGCTGCGAGTTGTGGCACCCGGAACCTTTGAGGGCGTGCAGCAGTTCGTGGAAACCCTGCTTCCTGCTCTCATAAATAGAAGTCCAGCAGAACAGAATGGGCCTCAGTTGGAGGAACGTTTGTTTTGCTGCGCATTGGATGCTTTGGCAGAGGCAGCAATGAATGGAAGAGGGGGGGAGAGTCTTTCCAAATCGAAGGAAGGTTTTGTGGCCTTGACCCGGTGGTTGGTCAACTCATTCATTCAGGCTGTGCCCGGAGATCGTTTGGATGATGCGGAGACTCGTAAGAGATACCTGGCAGCTGTGACTTTTGTGTCTGATGCATTGATCGAATCCCTCACCGGAGAGTCCCGGCAGGGAGGGGTGGAAAACACCTCCGCATTTGCTATGCAAGTGGCGGCTGGTCTTTCGCAGCGGGCAGACTACCACCTGGCTTTGATAAATCCGGCGGAGGGATTTCAACGGGACCTGTTGGATCCGGGCACTGATGCCGCCAGACAGATGGAATTGTGGTACGGAGCTTTTGTGCATACGCGTACGGCGGATGGAGAACATTGGGAGTATGTTGAGAACGCGGAGCAATGGGATCAACTCGCAGGCCAGGGAAAGATGCCCACAGGCTATGTCCTGACCACAAGCACAGTCTTCGCCCAGTCCCACCCGTCAGACAAACAGCCTTGGGAAATCTGGGGTGCGGCGCCGGCCTCGAGGGAACCATCGGGCGCTATAACGCGGTCGTCCCCTCTGTTTTACGCAGCACTCAAACCATGGGGGCCGCGAGATCTTCAAGAGGCATCAGGACAGCTCAAACGATACACACCTGAGCAGTTCTATGCAGCCATTACTCAGTCTGACGCGTCAAAGGTTGATTTCGAAACCGCAGCCCAACGTATCCGTGGCTTGGGTGCCTGGGTTGATGAGGGAAAACGAACAGTGACAGATGCGGATCGGGAGACGGTGCCGGAGATGCTTGAGGAAATGGCTCAGCTGCTTGAGGAGGCAGCAAGAGGGGAGGGCGTTCTCGCGAACGTTGTCATCTATGAAGCCATCTTAGGGAAGGAATCTCCTGCATATCACGGTTTTCTGCCGGATGGGCAGCGGGTGATTGTTATCAATAAGGAGTATAGGTTTGGGGCAGCAGAAACAGAAGACAAGAGCGAAGAGGGGCGTAATCAAGCTCTTTACCATAAACTCAGGACTCTGGTGTGGATTGCTAGAATTGGTCTAAGACATACCATTGCTACGGATTACGATGCCTATCTGCCGGAGTTCTATGCCAGACAGGCCGCCTCATTGAGTGATGTAGAGGTGTTGGCTCATTGGTTGGCCTCTGGCGAGGAAACCCTTGTCACTGGCGGGAGACACAGCGTCTTTGGGTTTGATCAGATACAGCGCTTGATTCCGCTGTTTAGCGAACAGAGTTATTACCATTTAATGGGGATGGTCAATGAATTCGAAGAGGGGTATAGAGCCGCAAATCAGCACATGGCCATGGCAAGGTACTTTGTTGATTTCTACGGAGATCTGCGCGCCACAACCATGCTGGATCGAGTCATTGAAAGAGAACAGGAAGTTACACTGCTCCTTCGAGGAATGGCTGAAAGAGTTTTAAGCCGTGACGTGCCGCTCACAATCCAAAACCAACTGGCAAGGGGACCACTGGGAGGAAATGCGGTGCGCCGAGTACAAGGTTTAGACCCGGCGAGTTTCCATAAGGCATGCTCCTTACTCAGTCCATCAAACGTTCAGGAATTCGGTATGGTTGTTCGCCAACTTATGGTTCTTTCTGACGATGAAGGGTTAGTGAGAAAGCTCTTTGTTGAAAATCCTCAGGCATTTGTGGAGGCTGTAATTGGCTACATGGAAAACCGGGACAGGCTTTGCGAGATTCTCGAAATCAAAGACGGGGCAGTGATTCTGCAGGTGCTTTTAGATGTGGGATTTGCCGAATTTGCCAATGCGATGCATACCTTCGGGCGTTTACGGGAACGGGGTGAAGAGAATATTGTCGCTGCGAATCAGTGGTTGATCGAGCATGTGGGGCCGAGAGCCGTGCGCGAGGTGTTTTCTGCTCGCCCACGTCAATGGGTGAGCGGGATGTGGTCGCTGGCTTCTCTGGCTTCTGAAGGGCTGGATTCCGATGAAGTGGTAGGGGCGTTTAATCAGTTGAATGAAATAGGTGACCTTGGCCAATTTAGGATTCTGTATTTACGAAGTCCCGCCGGAGCTTGCGAGGCTCTGGCCACCATTGTGGAGGCAGGTTCAGAGCGTTTCAGCCGTCACTACCGGATGCTTGTTGATCGGGGCTTGCAAGGGCAACTCGCCCGGACCATAGCCGCAGATCCTTCAGGCTGGGCCAAGGTATTCAATGAACTGACTGAATTGGACCCGGAATCAGAGCAGCCCCGGTTCAGTGATGAGGAGATCGAGAAGGGGTGGACGCGGCTCCGGGCTATTGTGGGAGAGCCCGAACTGATCAGAGGCTTTGAACAAGATTCCTTGGGAGTTCTGGGGCTGCTACGCTCCATCCTAAAGCTGGGATCCGACAACTTTGAGAGATTTGTCAAAGAAGTCCTGAGTGAGCCGGTATTCAAACAGTCATTCATAGCAGACCCTCAAGGTGCAGACAGAGTGTTGATGCGTGTTCTTGTCGGAGGAATCTTTTCATCAGAGTCAATCTCTGAGGTGGTCAATCGTCTAATTCGGCGCGCCACAGAGGGCCCGTACGCGGGTCTTTTTAAGACAATGAGTAGAGACGCTTGCCTTGCCGGGGCTCAAAACACTTGGCTTCTGGGTCTTTGGGGAGCTGATCGTCGTTTTGAAGAGTTGATGCAAGCCTGGGAACAAGCAAAGAGTTTCTGGACTCCGGACAGAGTTGCTGAACTTGGTGGAGTTTCAGTAATGGAATCAAAGGGAGCTGCTTGGGGGCGGGTATTGGGGGATCTTCTCACATCGAGCGGAGATGACTTTGCGCATGCTTGGCAAAGGCTCGGAGATGAACCGGAGTTGCTGCTCAACCTGACGATGCTGGAAGAGGGGCCGTTCTTGACTAAGATGCTTGACCGTCGTGTCCCCCAGGAAGAGCGAGACCATTACATGAAGGCGCACTGCTTGCTGAGTCTTGCGGCGGCACTGAAGCATCTTGAAAGCAACAGTTATTGGAAGAACTCCTTTGATGACTTAGAGTTCCGGTTTAAATTTATCGCCATGGAAATCTTGGCAAATGCGCACATCGAGGAGGGTTCCGATAACGCAAGCATGGCACTGGACTTCGGGGACCTGATGCTCCGCGAAGGCGATACCTTCATGGCTATTCTCACTGAAGGCCACGAGTTGGGGCACCTTCAGCCTGACCCGCGGCACCGGGTGAGTTATCTCATAGGGACCATGCCCCCATCTATTGCGGCAGCACAGGAAAGAATCGGAGATTTACACGCATTTGCCCTTGCCGAGGCGACGGGGCAGGAGGCAAGAATCGAAGAGTGGATCCTTGCTGAGGGTTTCGAGCATTACCACCTGGTTCAGTTGGAGGAACGTTTTCGCAGGCAGCGGGAAGAACATAAGGAGGCAAGAGCCGGCATGTGGCGGCTTCTGATCGATGCTTCGGATAGGAGAGAGACACTCAAAGATCTTTGGCTGAATACGTTGATCGTGGCCTTGGAGCGCTATGACGAGGTCCAACCGGGTTGGGGTCTGAATGCTTTGGAGATGTGGGAGCAGAGGGTATCCGCTGAGGGCATCCGGAGAGCCAGGGAGCAGTGGTGGTCTGATGTTCTCCCGAAAATCAATGAAACCCTGGCATATGGAATTGATGCGGTAAGAGAGCTGCAGTCCAAATTCAGGCAGACAGGTCAACTGTTTCTTTCCCCACAGGGTAATCATTCGCTGGAAGATGTTCCGTTATCCTTGGAGCAGTTGCTTGTGGAGGCCCAAGGGGTTCGGTTGAAATTGTTGAACGTTTTCCATGTTATTATTCACCACGAGGAACTGCCTTCTGCGCCGATCGAAAGTACGGAAGTCCTTCTTCACTGGCCTGTATTCAATCTTATTAGTGAGATTGAACACTTTCTCCAGAGTGGAGATATTGATGCAGTGGGACGATGGATCGAGGACCCCCGTGGCCCCGTTCAGGATCTAGATGATGTTATCCGGAGTCTGACTGATATAGGACGTATGTATGCCTATGAAGAAATGCCGGTTATTGAAGCCCGCGGGATCATCCAGCATTTGCTGTTGCAAGGGGTGCCTATCTTAGCTGGCGCGGAGCAAGTCTTGGACGAAGCCGGCCCCAACGGCTATGTGCGGCTGCGGATTCTCAGGCGTGGCATTGAAGTGAGACCCGCTACTTCGAACGGACACGCCATAGACCACCTTGTCGGGGAGGCCTCGGGGGCTGAAGCCTTGTCCTCCAGCCTTTAACCTAGGGACGGTTCTCGCCAACCCTTTACCCACCAACCATTTCCGTGAGGTCCGTCCCCTCATCCCTCAGCCTGGACACCCCTCTTCCTTGGCGTTATACTAGGGAACTTATTCGAGCGAGTACTTTGTCACCTGCGGGTTGAGCGGGTGTCAGGCACCCGTTCTGGAGGAAGGGACACATCTCCTTCAGAGATCTGTCCCTGAAGAATCGGAGATCCTATGGGTTTAGGAGCCCCAATCGAATACGGGGCCATTCTTATATTCGGAGCTTTTTCCCTGGCAGTCGCCCTGGCGCTTCTGAGCCTGGCGGTTTTCTTTGGCCCGCGCAAGCCCAACCCTGCCAAGATGCTTCCCTATGAATGCGGTAAGACTCCCTTTGCGTTGCCGCGGGGCAAATACTCGGTCAAGTTTTATGTGGTGGCCATGCTTTTCGTCATTTTCGATGTGGAGGTGATCTTTTTGTTTCCCTGGGCTGTGGTGTTCCGGGACCTGGGGATTTACGGGTACCTGGCCATGCTGCTCTTCCTATGGACTTTGGCGGAGGGATTTATCTACGCGTGGCGCAAAGGCGCGTTGGATTGGAGCTAATTCATGGCTAACGAATCCGCACTCTCATTTCTTACTTCTAAATTAGACAGCGCGATTGGCTGGGCGCGGAAGTATTCCATTTTCCAATACCCCTTTGTCACCGCTTGTTGCGGCATGGAATACATGGCCACCGCCTGCTCGCACTACGATATCGACCGCTTTGGCGCGGGCTTCCCGCGCTTCTCGCCGCGCCAGTCCGACGTGCTCTTTGTGGTGGGCACGATCAGCCACAAGATGGCGCCCGTCCTGAAGGAGATTTACGACCAGATGTGCGAGCCGAAATGGGTGGTTGCTTTCGGCGTTTGCACTTGCACGGGCGGGTTTTACGACAACTACTCCACGGTACAGGGCATTGACACGATCATTCCCGTGGATATTTACATTCCCGGTTGTCCTCCCCGTCCTGAAAATGTCCTGGACGGGCTGATGAAGCTCCAGGACAAAATCCAACACGTTAAAGTGGCATAACACCATGGCCTCCCCGGATAAAATCATTCAGACTCTCAAAGACAAATTCCCCAAGAAGCTGCTGGGCACACGCGTCTGGCGCAGCGAGGCCACTGTCACTCTGGAGCCGGGGCTCCTGGTGGATGTGTGCCGTTTCTTGAAGGCAGACCCGCAGATGCGTTTTAACATACTCCGGGATTTGACGGCCGTGGATTACGAAACATTTTGGAATGGCACCAGCGGCCGCGCATCGCTCACGGCCTTTGGTTCCCCCTTGCCGCCTGAGGCGCACACACGCCCGGCTGAGGACGAAGGCGGGTGGAGCACAGAGGCGGGCAAGCGCTGGCGCTTCGAAGTCGTCTACCATTTATTCTCTTTGCCCAAGAAGCACCGCGTGCGTTTGAAGGTGCCGCTCCCGCGCCGGAATCCCAGCGTGCCGACGCTGGCCGGCGTGTGGCTCAGCGCCAATTGGTATGAGCGCGAGGTGTGGGACATGTTTGGTATCCATTTTGAGGGCCACCCGGATCTGAAACGTCTTTTGATGTATGAGGAATTTGAGGGGCATCCTTTGCGGAAGGATTATCCCTACGACCGGCGGCAACCGCTGATCGGGCCGCAGAATTGACGATGAACGACGCAACCGAAACCCGCACCATGCTATTGAATGTCGGCCCTTCCCATCCGGCCATGCACGGCGTCATCCGCCTGATCATGGAGCTGGACGGCGAGAAGATCGTGGGCACGGAAGTGGAGATCGGCTACCTGCACCGCGCTTTTGAGAAAAGCTGCGAACAGGTGGGCTGGCAGCAGGTCTTTCCCTATACAGACCGGCTCAACTATGTTTCCCCGCTCATCAATAACGTGGGCTATGCCATGGCCGTGGAAAAGCTCATGGGCATTGAGGCCCCGGAGCGCGCGGAATACATTCGCACGATCATGAGCGAGCTGTCCCGTGTGTCCGATCACCTCACGTGCGTCGGGGCTTCGGCTATGGAGCTGGGAGCTTTCACGGTCTTCCTCTATATGATTAAAGCGCGTGAATACATGTGGGAGCTGATCGAGCAGGTCTGCGGGGCGCGGCTCACCATCAGCTATGCGCGCGTGGGCGGCGTGAAAGCGGATTTGCCCGGGGGTTTTGCGGAGCGCGCGCGCGCGGCCTCAGATAAGGTGCTTGCTGTGCTCAGCGACGTGGACAAGCTGGTGACGCGCAACCGCATTTTTGTGGATCGTTTGAGCGGCACCGGAGTGATCTCGCAGGAACTTGCCCTGGAGTATGCGATCAGCGGGCCGTTCCTGCGCTCCACCGGCGTGGACTATGACGTGCGCAAGGACCAACCGTATTCGGTTTACGACCGGCTGGATTTTGATGTGCCTGTGGGAACCAAGGGCGACAACTATGACCGCTATTTGTGCCGCATGGAAGAGATGCGCCAATCTTTGCGCATTGTGCGGCAGTGTCTGGAGCAGATGCCCAAAGGACCTGTGAGTTTGGACCGGAAGAAGATGGATGCTGCGCAAATGGTGGACGAAGCGAAGATAGGCCGTACCGAGGGCTTTCATCAGGTTGAGGTTGCGGCGGATCCCACTCTGGAGGGCGGGCAGCGCGGGCCGCATGAGCAGGTGCGTACGGAAAGCCGCGGCGTGAGTTTGCCTTCCAAGGAAGAGACCTACGGCAATATTGAAGGCCTCATGAATCACTTTAAGCTCATTATGCTGGGGCACGGGGTGATCCCGCCGCGCGGCGAGGTGTACCACGCGGTGGAGGGTGCCAACGGGGAGCTTGGTTTTTACGTGGTGAGCGACGGCACGGATTATCCGTATCGCGTGCGCGTGCATCCGCCTTGCCTGCCCATTATGCAGGCCTTGCCGGATATCTTGAGGGGAGAGCAGATGGCGGATGTGGTCGCGACCTTCGGGTCCGTGAACATGATTGCCGGGGAGTTGGACCGGTGAATCCTTCGCCAACCTTATCGTCTGAGGAACGCGCAATTCGTTTGGCGGCATTGACTGAGCGCGCGGAGAATCTGATTGCCAAGTATGACACCAAACGCGCGGCTATTCTGCCGGTACTCCATATCGCGCAGGAATCCCTGGGTTGGGTGAGCCCCGAAGCCGAGGAATGGGCCGGCCAATTGATCGGCATTTCTTTGGCGCATGTGCGCGAGGTCGTGAGTTTTTATACGTTGTTCAACCGGCAACCCATAGGCAAGTATCACATCCAGGTGTGCGGCAACATGAGTTGCGATTTGCTGGGCTCCAGCTCTGTGGTGGATTATTTGAAAGAGAAGCTGGAGATCCAGCCGGGCGGCACCACGGCTGACGGCAAGTTCACGCTCTCCACAGTCGAGTGCCTGGGCGCTTGCGAGGCAGGGCCTATGATGCAGATTAACGATCATTACTACGGCCCGCTCACGCCGCAACGCATTGATGAGATTTTGGATGGGTTGGAGTAGATGCCAAAACCACTGAACCACCTCTCAGCTAGATTTCACGTTAACGGCGGCCACACACTCAAGGTCTATAAGGAGTGTCACGGCTACGAGGGCGCGCAAAAGGCCATGGCCATGCAGCCCGATGCCGTGATCGAAGAGGTCAAGGCCTCCAACCTGCGCGGCCTGGGCGGCGCGGGTTTCCCCACGGGCGTGAAGTGGAGCTTTGTGCCCAAGACCACGAGCGTGCCCAAATACCTTGTCATTAACGCGGACGAGGGCGAACCCGGCACCTTTAAGGACAAATATATTTTGGAGCGCGATCCTCACGCATTGATCGAGGGCATGATTATTGCCGCCTTCGCAATCCAGGCGCACAAGGCCTACATCTATATAAGGGGCGAATATGTGCAGCCCATGAAACGCGTGCGTGCGGCCGTGGAGGAGGCCTATGCGAACGGTCTGATCGGCGAGAAGACCCTGGGCCAGGATTTTAAATTGGATATTGTGGTGCACCCGGGCGCGGGCGCGTACATTTGCGGGGAAGAAACGGCGCTTCTGTCTTCTTTGGAAGGCGGCAAAGGCCAACCCAAGCTTAAGCCTCCGTTCCCGGCGATCAAAGGACTTTTTGACTGCCCAACTGTGGTCAACAATGTGGAGACCATTGCGTGTTTGCCCTTGATATTCCGGAATGGGGCCAAGTGGTTTGCGGACTTGGGCTCGGAAAAAAACGGCGGAACCCACCTTTTTTGTTTAAGCGGTCATGTGGAGCGGCCCGGGGTTTACGAATTGCCCATGGGTACGCCGCTTCGGGAGCTCATTTACGAGCACGGCGGCGGCGTCCGGGGAGGGCGCGATCTCAAGGCTGTGATCCCGGGCGGGATCAGCGCGAAGATCCTCAATGCTGACGAAATTGATGTGAACTTGGATTATGACCAGATCCGCGCGGCAGGTACAATGCTGGGTTCAGGCGGAGTCATTGTGATGGACGAGACTACGGACATGGTGCGGGCTCTGTGGGTGGCGAGCCGTTTCTTTCACCACGAGTCCTGCGGGCAGTGTTCGCCCTGCCGCGAAGGCACGGGCTGGATCCACCGGGTGATTGACCGTATGGCGCGCGGCATGGGGCGCATCGGGGATTTGGATCTGCTCTTGGACGTGTCTTCAAATATGGAAGGCCGCACTATTTGCGTGTTTGCGGATGCCGCGGCCTGGCCGGTCCAGAGCTATATCGAAAAATTCCGCGCGGAATTCGAAGAACATATCCGGAGCGGCAGGTCGATCATTGCGAGCGAGTCAAAGGGGTGTTTGACACCAGAGCATGCCGTCATCCCCGCGCAGGCGGGGATCCACTTGAATGACTGAAGGTAACTAGATTCCCGCTTCCGCGGGAATGACAAACAAAACGACAGACATTGAGTACAGACTTAATCCAACTCAACATTGACGGAAAGCATGTCGAAGTGCCCAAGGGCACTACGGTGATCCAGGCCGCCCACAAAGCGGGCAGCGAGGTGCCCTTCTACTGTTATCATCCCGGACTGTCCATTGCGGGCAACTGCCGTATTTGTCTGGTGGAAATCGAGGGCGTGCCCAAACTGCAGATCGCCTGCAATACGCCCGCGACCGACGGTATGGTGGTCTATACCCAAAACGCCAAGGTGCGCAAGGCGCGCCAGGATGTGCTGGAGTTTTTGCTCGTCAATCATCCTCTGGACTGTCCGGTGTGCGATCAGGCAGGAGAGTGCTGGCTCCAGGACTATTACATGCAGCACGGCCAGTACCAGGCGCGCATGGATGAGAATAAGGTCAAGAAAACAAAGAAGGCCACGCACATAGGCAAAGAGGTGATGCTCGATCAAGAGCGCTGTATCCTGTGCAGCCGCTGTGTGCGTTTTTGTGACGAAATTACCGGGACCGGGGAACTGGGCATCTTTAATCGCGGGGACCATTCGGAAATCAACGTGTATCCGGGCAAATTGCTCGAAAGCGGATATTCCGGCAATGTCGTGGATATTTGTCCGGTGGGCGCGCTCACGGACAAGGATTTCCGTTTCCAGACGCGCGTGTGGTATTTGGCCAGCACGGATTCCGTGTGTCCCGGTTGCAGCCGGGGTTGCAACATTCAGGTTCACACCAAAAAGGATGTGGACCGCCATGCATTCAAGGCCCAGGGCCGGCGTGTGATCCGGCTCAAGCCGCGCACTAATCCGCTGGTCAACCGCTGGTGGATTTGCGACGAGGGACGCTACGGGTATCGCTTTGTGGACGAGGGGCGTTTGAGTGCGCTCAAGCAAGGCACCTGGGCAGAGAACTTGCAGCAATTAGCTGAGAGGATCAAAGAAGTAAAGAACAAGGGTAGTATTGTGGGCCTGCTGTCGCCGGGGCAGACGAATGAAAACCTGTTTGCCATGAAGAAGCTCTTTGAGGGCGCGAGTGCGAAAACCCTATGTGTGAGCCACACGGCTGCGGGCGAGGGGGATAACCTTCTCAAGACACCGGACAAAAACCCGAATCGCGCCGGGGCCGAGGCCCTGGGGCTGACGGTGATTGCCACGAACCAACTCCAGGGCGCGCTGTGTAATCGCGATATCGAGCTCTTGTGGGTTTGCGGCCAGGATATTGCGCGGATCCTCGGTGAAGAGCTTTTTTCCGAATTGCGCAAGCGCATGCGTTGGATGGTGTACCAAGGCTCCAATCAAAATGTGACCAGTGCCGCTGCCGACCAGGTGCTGCCCAGCACTGTGTATGTTGAAAACCAGGGCAGTTTTACCAATGTCGACGGACGCGTGCAGCGGCTTTGGCAAGCGCTTCGGCCTTTGGGCGAGGCGAGGCCGGATTGGCATACGGCAGCCGATTTGGCTGCGCGGCTGGAGCTCAAAGGTTTTGAGTGGCAGTCCGAAGAGATGATTTTTGAGAATCTGGCCGAAAAGGTGCCGTTTTTCTCGGGAATGAGCTACGAGGCTTTGGGTACCGGCGGGCTATTAGGGAAGACTGCGGCCTTGTCTTCCTGATTCGGCCTCCGTCATTGCGAACGAAGTGAAGCAATCTATGCTAGAGCAACTTGCAATTAAAACAGCGCTTTCGGTCATCATGGTGGCTTTTGTCATGAGCATTGCCGGGCTGCTGACCTGGGTGGAGCGCAAGCAATCCGCGGTCATGCAGGACCGCGTGGGCGCGAACCGGGCTTCCATTTTTGGGTTCCGGATTCTGGGGCTCTTTCATCCGATCGCGGATGTCATCAAGATGGTGATGAAGGAGGACTTCACGCCCAGCGGCGCGCAGCGTTTTCTGTTTACCTTGGCGCCGGTGGTGTCCGTGACATTCGCGATTGCCGCTGTGGCTGCAATCCCCTTTGGGCCGGAGCTTCAGGCTTTTGGCCGGACCATCAGTTTGCAGGTGGCGCAGCTTGATATCGGGTTGCTCTACATTTTTGCCATGATGTCTCTCGGAGTTTACGGCGTGATCCTGGCCGGGATTTCCTCAAACAACAATTACGCTTTCCTGGGCGGGCTGCGCGGGGCAAGCCAGATGCTTTCCTATGAGATCACCTTGGGTGTGGCGATCCTGGGCGCGGTCATGGTGTATAGCACTTTGGATCTGCAGGGAATGGTCATGGCCCAGGGCAAGCACCTGTGGGGGTTAATTCCCATGTGGGGAATTATTGTCCAGCCTGTGGGTGCACTGCTGTTTATGACTGCGGCCTTGGCCGAGACCAAGCGCATTCCCTTTGATCTGCCCGAAGGCGAGTCGGAGATTGTCGGGTACTTTGTGGAGTACAGCGGGATGAAGTTCGGAATGTTCTTCATGACCGACTTTATCGAGACCATCCTTGTGGCCATGATCATGACCACCGTGTTTTTCGGGGGGTGGCAGGTGCCTTGGCTTTTTGCCGACGGGATTCATTGGCCTTGGGGCGGGGTGGTGGCCATGAGTCACGGGGTCGTGGTCGGGCTCCAGGTGCTGAGTTTTGTTTTCAAAGTGGTTGCCTTTATCTGGTTTTTCATGATTATCCGGTGGACCTTGCCGCGCTTTCGCTATGACCAGCTGATGCGGCTGGGTTGGAAGTACATGTTCCCGGTTTCCCTGGCGAATATCGTGATCACCGGTCTTGTATTGGTACTTATCGGCTAGGAGCTATGCCTGCAAAAACCGTAACCGTACAACGCCCTGAACTCAACTTCTGGGAAAAAATCTATCTCCCCGAGATCTTTCGCGGCTTGTGGATCACGGCCTCGAAGTTCTGGCGCAATATCTTTGTGCACACCGCGCATCGATTGGGCCTGATGAAGAGTGTGGAGGCGGCGGTCACCATCCAGTATCCGGAAGAGATGCGGCCCACCTCCCCGCGTCTGCGCACGCGGCACCGGCTGACCCAGCGCGAAGACGGGAGCCCGCGCTGTGTGTCCTGCATGATGTGCGAGACCGTGTGCCCGGCCCACTGCATTTATATTGTGGCAGGGGAGCACCCGGATCCAAATGTGGAGAAGGCGCCCAAGAGCTTTGTGCTGGATTTAGGCAAGTGCGTGTACTGCGGATTTTGTGTGGAGGCTTGCCCTGAGGATGCGATCCGGATGGATACCCAGATCCACACCATTGCCGCCTACTCCCGCGAGGAGATGATCCTGGATATGCAGGAACTCCTCAATCCCTCGCCGGGCGGAATGCCCCAGAAGACCTTCTACGGCAAGAAGAGCTAAAGGCTCCGCCACAGCAGTCTCTCATTCCCGCGAAGGCAGGAATCCAGTCATAGGTGTTTTGCGCCACAGTTTGTTTCACGGTGTTCACGTTTCACGGTGCCAGGCACCGGTGCCTGGCACCAGTGCCTGGCACTGAAGTCCCAACCGGGTGTCACGCAGGTGTTATGGCGAGCAAAGCGTGGCCATCTTTGCAGAGTGCATAGGGTTTTCTAGTAGCCCGAAAATCACCATCTCCTGTTATTCCAATATGTTACAAGTAGGCCCGCTCCCTTGAAAGTGCGCCAAGGAATGGTACACTTTATAAATAAGTTGTATTTTGATAATTCACACCCCGTCAACTATGCATAACACGCGACGTTTTAACAGCTTAGTAGCATTCCTTCTGACCGGCATCTTTCTCCTGAGTAGCCTGGGGATCGGCCACGCCCTGCCCACTCGCCCTAATCCCCTATTCGCGGTGTCAGGCACTGGTGCCAGGCACCGGTGCCTGGCACCAGTGCCTGACACCGTACGTGTGCCGGAGGAGTATGGCCGCGTGGTGGAGTCGTATCGCGCGCCGGAAGGGGGCTCTTCGAAGCACATCCTTCATATCCAGGACATCCACGCGCACACGGAGGCGCAGACGAATTCGGCGCATCTTATAGAGCACTTGCAGCAGGAGTACGGAGTAGATCTGGTGGCTGTAGAAGGGGCGTTCGGGGATTTTGATCTACGATTCTTCCGGGCCTTTCCGGATGACGCCAAGACGCGGGAGCAAGTGGCCGGATATTTCTTTGAGAAGGGCCTGCTAACCGGCGCGGACTACCTGGCCATTACTTCTGAAAATCCCCCGACCTTGTACGGCATTGATGACGAGCAGCTCTATTTCGAACAGTTGGCTGTGTTCAAAAAGCGCTATTCGAATCAGAGTGATTTAGAGGATTTGTTAGAGCCGGTCGAACTTAGCATTGCCCAGCTCCAGAAGGAGATTTATTCGCCGCGTCTTCAGCAGTTCATTGACCGGGCTGAGGCCTTTGAGTCCGCAGACGCGGACTTGCGTGAATATGCGCAACACCTTGAGAGGCTGGCCAAGGAGCATTCGCTTCCTATCCAAGAGTCCAGCGACTTTAGTGCGTTGCTGCGCCTCGGAGAATTGGAGGGCCAGTTTGATCCGGACGGGGTCAAAGCGAAACTGCAAAAACTCGCTGATTCCGAGTCGCTCCAAGACCCCAGGATTTTGGAGGACCCTGAAATTCGGACCTACCTGGAATATGTGAAGCTCTCCCAGGCACTGGACACGCATGATCTGTTGTCCCAACTCAAGCAGCTCGAAGATCAGCTCGGGCTGGCTCTCTGTGGTAGCTCGGAAGAAAAAGACTTCCTATTAGCCTCGCGTTATCTTGGCAAGATGACCAAGCTCGCGGACTTTAAACTCAACCGCGAGGAGCTGTCAAAGTACCAATCGGGCGAGGGCCGCAACGAGCTCCAAAGCCTTGTCCCCAAGGCCATGTGGCCAGAGCTTGGCAAAGAACTCCAGTCCCTGGAAAAGTTCTACACCATCGCCTTTGACCGCGACCAGGCGATGGTCGAAAACGTATTGCAGGCCATGGAGCGCGAAGGGGTTGATACGGCTGTGCTGATCGGAGGAGGCTTCCATACCGAAGGCATGATGAAAGCCCTCGCCGCGCGCAACATTTCGTACACGGTCATCGCACCCAGAAGCACCACACCGCAGGATGAGGAGAAGTACCATGGGCT
>JAFGIU010000079.1 GCA_016929445.1 Candidatus Omnitrophota bacterium | reverse complement strand
TTGAGTCAGAAGCATGAGCGGGGAATACGCCAGGGGCAGTAAAACCAGGGACGGTTCTCTCCAGCCCATTACGCACCAACGGGTTACGTGAGAACCGTCCCCTACAGCGACGCATGGACTGCCGGGATCCGGGGCGGGTCTCTCACGGAGATCCGTCCCGGCCCGAGATTATGTGTCCGTCAACCGGGGACGGACCTCTCGTAACTCGTTTTCCCGGAAAGGGTAATTGAGACCTGTCCCTAAAGGAAGCGCTATGAGTCCGCGACAACCGAGAGCCCAGCTCTCCACCTACACCTGCTTTCACCTATGCTCTCACGCCAACGGAAGCCAAAATCTCTTTATCACAGCCAAAGACCGCATCAAATATCTTCAACTTTTCGAGAGATACCGCGTGTATCATTCACTGGATTGCTTTGCCTACTGCCTAATGGACAACCATACGCATTTGTTGGTGCGGTGTCCGTCAGTAGCGGTACTTTCCAAAGCCATGCATCGCCTGCACGTGGCCTACGCCATGTACTTCAATTTGAAACACCAACGCAAAGGGCATCTGTTCCAGGATCGATTTTCCAGCTGGGTTATCCGGGACGAGGCCCACATCGCTGAGGCCAAAAGGTATATCGAGGAGAACCCGGTGGCGGCAGGGCTTGTGCAGGAGGTAAAGGATTACCGATGGAGCAGCGCGCGGGCAATGGGGGACGACCCCTACGTAAATGTCTGTGGGATAAAGGGTAGTTAAGAACCGTCCCTGATTAGAGAGCGGATTGGAGGAGTTCCAGAAGAGCGGCGGCATCTTCGAGTTGTCTGGCGATTTCGCTGCGGAAAACGGATTCGGCTTCGAGGCGGTGGGTGGTATTTAGCGAAATCCCGAAGGGTTCGGTGTAAATTGGAGCTCTTTCAACCAATTGAGCGGTCGCTCCCTCTGCTCTGCTCAAAAAGGCTGCATGAATCTCTGAGATCAAATTCTGTACTTGAGCGTAAAACTCCTTGTCTTCAGATATCCACCGAAGGCCGGGTTGCTGCAGGTATGTATCCACCTGCGTGTTGACGGACATCCTGAGAAATGTGGGATCGCCGCTGAGCCAACCCAGGTAGCCGGTCTGATACCACAGAAATGCCGCCACATTGAGTGGCTGGAACTTGTCGCCTCCCATACTCTGGTAGGCCAGCCTCTCATCTGCGGAAAGGGCCATCTGGCTGCTTTGAGACCCAGGGCCATCTCCAGGTGGACTGCGTTCTCCTCTTGCAACAAGAGGCCGCATGTGTCCAGGCACCTCGTGCAAGGCTATCGCATGAGCCACTGTTTCGGCCAAGGTGGTCTGAATCGGCGTGGGGCTGACTGCCTTGCCGTCCGCATCACGAACGACCAGTTCAATCTCAATATTCAACTCCACAAGATGCGCCAGGTTTTTTAGGAAATTACCGCGAATCTCCACCCCACCCTTTGGAAGTTCTGGATTCGTTCCGCTTGAATAGGCCCGCATGGTTTGGCGGAATCGCTCGGCTGCAGTTCTTCCATCGCCGTTTGTGAACTTGGACGTAATGGCTACACCCGCGTCGCCTGTTATCTCTAACCGCTCTTGCATCCCGTCCTCAGCAGACTTTCTCAATGAATTCCAGGCGTTCACAAAGGCCTTCTTCAAAATCACGGAGGCCACCATCTTGGAAGTTCCAACCGCAAGTGAGGGCTCAGGAAGCTCTTCTGACGGCTCACCCGCCACAGCCTCTGGAACCGGAACCATCCGGGGCGTCCACATCGGCACACCCAAGCCGCCTTCGGCGCCATGGCCATTGTGGAGTCTGCTGACTTCGATGACGTATACATTTTCAAACATGTGATACCAATCACTGGGTGTCTTCAGTCGCGGATTGTCCCGAATATATTCACGCATTTTGCGCACGTCTTCAGGCGGCACCTGGTCCCCAGCCTTCACTTCCGTAGCAAAAAACACCATCACTCTTAGCAGATCATCCTCAGATGCAGTTTCAATATTGACCTCCACCACATGCCGAGAAATGGTTCCCCCGGCATTCTGCAAAAATTTCTCCATTGCCGTTACAGGAGCACGAGGCGGCCCGCGAAATTCATTCCTGAATCTACCAAAACTATCCTGAAGTTCACTGTCGTAGGAATTCAGGCTTACAATCAGACGCTGAGCCGGCTCTAACCGGTCTACAATTCTCTTCAGCAAGGCATCCCTAAAATGCACATCGTTGATGTAATAAAGCACTTGAGAGAACTCAAAGATGTCCACCCCTTCAAGCCAATGATCATCGGCAAGCGCGGTTTCCGCAGTCTCTTCAATGAACTCCACGGAATCGGCAAGCACCGTTGCGGCTTTCTGAGAATCTCCAAGCAAATCAGTGTAAAACTGTAAGAGACGTTTTCTAGCTTCAACCATGAGATCCCTGGAAGGTTCAATAAACCGGATCTTGAGGTTCGGGTACTTTCTTAGAATTTCCACAGTCTGCTTCCCGCTTCCTCCTCCGACAATCAACATAGTGCCTTGGTAATTCTGATTCTGATTTGTCAAGCCGTCCAAGATGCTTGCAATCTGACTGCCAACTTTCCGCGCCTGGTTCATACGCTTTTCCACAAAGAGAAAGCCCTCGGCAAATATTTCTGCATCTGCCTCCTCAGTGATCTCATACTCCATCGGGTCGAGTCCTCTTGTCTTCCTGCCTAAGACGCCGGAGTGGAGTTTTAGTTCAATATCCTGAATCATCTGACTTTTGAATGAATTGGGCGCTGGATTCAAGGACGCCAGCCCGGGCTGCCGCACATCCGATACTCCCGGATGTCCTTCAGAATGTATCCAATCAGTCCACATAGTTGGATTCAATTTCATGAGGGGTTCCAATTGCTCCTTCCAGGCCCCGATCAAGGACTCAGGTAATCCGTATTTCGGCAAGTCCCTTCGAACCGCATTACCCCGGGCATCCAAAAAGTACACGTCCCCGTTGCGACAGATCCAATACCAAATCCCTTTTTCCATGTCGCGGACACGGATCCAACCCTCCCCAAGCCAGCTATAGTCATAACTGACCGTCTGCGCATCCTTCGTCGTTGTCTGGCATTCAATCTCAGAAACACGCCAGGTCTCTCCGCTGCGATTTGTAATATGCCTGACAATGAGTTCAAACTGTCCTTCTTCGTCGATCGTTTCCCTCTCCATAAGCAAGCCTGCTTCAATTCTTTCCATCCCCGGGGACCAAACCCTATCTGGATCTGGAGATGCCAGCACCAGTTCATCCCCACATCGCAAGACAATCATCTCCGGATTTAAATCCGAAACCTTTGACTCAGGGACATGGTTCAATGCACCGGCCAGCCGCCTCACCGCAAGCCGGGGAATACGTGGCTGTGATTTCATCAAATCAAATACACTCTCGTCCTTTTCGGGACGCGGCCAACCTGAAGTGTCAATTTGAGTCAAGTCCTGATCTTCATTACTGAGCACCCAATGCAGCCATCGTTGATACCATCGAATCCAAAATTTTTCTCCCTCAGAACGCCTTATCATTTCTTCGTCAAATTCTCTGACTGTAAGTGCTTGGACAGCTCGCTGTAAGTCCGGAGGGAAAAACCCAATTGTCGTCCGTTCACCACTCAATTTTCGCCACATTCGTAGCCTTCCCCACCTTAAGGCATCGTGTTCTGCAGGATGGAAATAGAGTGGGGGCCCGGGGATTCTGTAAACAGCATCCTCAGAGTACTGACTGAAAATTGCGGTCATGAGCAAGTCGTCCGCAATCCCGGGAAAGTGCCGTAACTTGTCGAAAAACTCAGGGGAAATGGCTTCCGTGTGAAAGGCCAGAAACGCACCCCTCAAATACTTTTCCGGAGCATAGACTTCTCTTTCCGCATTGGCCACCGTAGGCGGCGTCAATTCCCATCGCAACACATTGGCCTGTGCGGCCCGCCACATTTCTCCGATACGCCAGGTTCTCCTGAACGGGGGGGCAACCAGAGAAACATTCGCGCCGACTAACATGGGACCCTTTGATTTACTGAGAACCGACAGCGCCTCATAAGGAGCCCCGTCAACCATATAGATCTCATCATCCAAAGGCTGGAATCCTTGAATCAGCCCTCCCGCAAGTTGCTCCCTGCCGTTGCGACCAATGGCCTTAACTTCATTGCGGCCGTAACGCAGCATTTCCCCCCAGGCTCCAAACTTGCCCACACCCACCATGGGTTTGTAAACAAGATCAATATCCTGGTACTCCGGATTCCTCAGAAAGTGTTTCACTTCTTCCACAACAGGATCCACGGCTTCTTGATTGCCCGCATTCGGTACCACCATCACACGGGCTTTGACACCCATAGTACGCAGAGTCCTCACTTCCTCAGCCACCTCTTGAAGCATGCGATAGATATGCGCTTGGCTGTTGTATGTGGGGATCGCAAAGAGCACGCTTGGAAGCGCATCAACATCTTCCGGCAGCCGCTGCACCGTGCCGCTGGCAGCTAAGGTCAAACGGGCCACTGTGGCAGGAACAATATCTCCACTTGGCCTGAATGCCTTGAGACCCTGGATTGCCTCCATCACTGCTCTGCGAGCCTCCTCCGGCGCCAGGGAGCTCAGCGTGTTTCCGGCATTGATCAAGCTCTTCGGGATATTACCCGGTTCTACGCTAATGGCTCGCAAGAGTCGATTCTGCGCAGTCTCGTCGATATCCGGATGCGTGATCAAAGACTGCTGAACCGCCATTTCCCAAAGACTGCGCCAATCTGAATCGTCAAATCGATGGGTCTCATACAAATCATCCAGTCGCCGGGACATCTGCGTCAGGGCTCCAAGACCGGCACCCGCATCTCCAATAACATATCTAGCCAGCAGTGAAGTGAATGCCAAGTCCGAAGCACTTTGATCTGCTTTAGCCACTTTTGGAACGCTCGTAAAAGGCTGCTTCCGGTGCGCCAGCATCCGGTTCATGTAGAGGGTCTTGTCGTAGGCTTCAGTGAGGCGCGGAGCAATCACTACGTAGGAAATGTGCTGCTCTTCGAGCAGTTGAGTAATGCCTTGGGTGTGGAAACCTCCGGCAATGAGCACGCCCGCATGGGCATCGTTTTGGTTCAAGAACTTGAGCGTGTTGGAGACGAGCGGGGCATTCCGGGATTCTGCGGCAAGATAGAAGTGTCGCGCGGTCTGGATGGCGTCTTCGGATTGACGGGCAGATTCCCGCCGGAGTTTACCCTGAGTGATCCACAGATCCCTTCGCTGCGCTCGGGATGACCGCGTTCCGGGGTAGGATGACGGCGTTCCGGGGTAGGATGACGAAGCGACAGGCGGGAATGACACTTCACCTGCTTGGAACTGCTCCCATTCACCGGGCGAGGCTTCGGCGGTAATGAGCTTTTGCAGCAGTTCGGTGCGCTCGCATTCTTCCATTAGAGCCCTTTGTGCGTCGGTTTGCAGAAGAGCCTGCATCACCTTCGCATACAGCTCCCGTTGCTCAACCAGAATTTCCTGAGGCTGAAGCTCCTTCTTCAGAGCTCCCAACTGCGCCACCCTCGGAACCTGTTCCAATCCTGCGGCACGCAGCGCCTCCGCACTCAATAACTCCACCAGGAACACTGCCAGAGATCCGGCGCCGTCATCCTTCTTGGACAGAGCAGCAACAATCGAAAGCAGTTGGGCATTTTGCTGCGTGTCCTGCACGGATTGCATTAGCTCCGGCAAGATCTGTTCGACTTCCTCCCGGAATTTTTCAGGATCAATCCCGCCCTCCAAGCTCTGGATCTTGGAAAGGATCTCAAAGCTCGGATAGCTTTGCAGAGAAATCCCTTGTTCCAAGGCTTGGGAGAGCAGCTGCTGCAAATAGCCGCCGGCCAGAGCGGATTCAGAGGATTCGGCTCGTGCCGCTTGGGCCAGATTCAATGCCTTAGCAGGAAAACTCTGTTCCTCTTGTTTGCGCAAAGTCCCCAGTTCCTGAGCGACGGCCTCTTGATCTTGCGCAAAGTTCAAATGCAGCTCTTCAAAGGCCCGAAAGTTCTCCATATACTTTGCGCGTTCCTCAACACCATAGAGCTCGATGGGCAGGCGCTCGGCAATGGCCACCTCCTCGGGACCGGTGATCAACGATTCGGAAAGGGCCTCCTCGGCAAAAAGCTTCCGGATCTCATCATGCGGAATTGTGGAAAAAAGAAAGGTGTCGATCGGACCGGCACTTCCCTCCACCGCAACCTGATCGATGCCTTCGGTCTCCACGAGGTGCTTGAGTATGGCTCCGATGTTTTCCTGAGCTTCCACATGCGCGTGCACGTCCTGAATGTGGATGAGGGTATAGGTGGAATCCGCAAAAGTCTTTCTGGAAACCACGCGCCCTATTTCTGCGGGGACATCCAAAGCCTCCACAAGACTGGCTGGCTCACAAGACACCAGGGCCTGAACCCCCTTTTCAGGGAAATGGAATAGAACTTTCTTTCCGGGGGTGGGTTCAGACACGGCCGCCTGCGACCCGCGAAATAGCCGCGGCCCGATGCGTTCGGGAGTGGCCCAGGACAAGCCAACGCTGCTCAGGACAAATACCTGGGCCATGAGCAAAGCGATGACGCGCACAAGAAACCGTTTGGGATGATGGGATTGGGTCACTGAGGGTCCTCGATTTACAAATAAGGCCGAAGCCCAGCACCCAGTGGATCGGCCTAATATTTAGAGGAAAGAGTGTACCATATTCGACTTACTTTTGCAATGGTTGGCAAATGTTTTATCAAGTTAAGGTCTTTGGGGACGGACCTCTTGTAACTCGTTGTGGGATAAAGAGTAATTGAGACCTGTCCCTGATTATCGGCGGCCGAATTGCTTCTCGATTTCCGGAAAGCTGAGCTTGATCAGGGTCGGCCTGCCGTGCGGGCAGGTAAAGGGGCTCTCACACGCGGCCAGGGTCTCGAGCAAGGAGAGCATAGCTTGAGGGGCCAAGGCCTGCCCGGCCTTGACCGAACGGACCTTGCACGCGACCAGCGCGGCCAATGCTTTTTGCTGCTCTTCCACATTCAGGCGATCCGCCCCTTCCTCCACTTGGTCCAGGAAGTCCTCCAAGTGCTGCACCACTTCTCCGTGCAAAAAAGGCGGCACGCCGTTGATCACAAATGTCGAATCCCCGAAGGGCTCCACCAAGAATCCGATGCGTTGCAAAAGTCCCAGAGACTGTTCCAGGGTCTGTGCGCGCGCAGGCGGCAACTCCAGAGTCTCGGGCAAGAGCAGGCGCTGGGACTGCGGCTCCCCGCCTTTCAGGCACTGCAGCAGCTTTTCGTAGTGGATCCGCTCATGGGCCGCATGTTGGTCCACCAGCATCAAGCCTTCGGAACTCTCGGCCAAAATATAGCTGGAGCGCATCTGTCCCAGCACGCGCACCACACCCAGGCGGTTCAGGTTCTGGGTCACCAGGGTGTCCGGCGCATCCGACGAAGCAGTCTGAGTGCCTTTGTAGTTCAACTCGGGCTCGGACACAGAAACCGGGTGCAGAATAATCCGCTCCTCACTCGCATGACTTTCCGGCCGCAGGCCGCCGCCTTCAAAAGGCGGTGTCATCGGATCCTTGCTGAATGTCGATTTGGGAAAGAGATCCTTGCCGCTGATCGCTCGCCCCACCGCTTCACTCAAGGCATTTTGTAATTCTCTCTCTCCGGAAATGCGCACCTCGCGTTTGGTGGGATGCACATTGACATCCAAACGGCTGCTCTCCAAGTTAAGGAAGACCACGCCCATGGGAAAACGCCCGTGGGGCAAAGTCTCCCCATAAGCGCGTGAAAGGGCATAGGAAAGCCAGGGCGCCGTGACCGGTCTACGGTTCACAAAAAACTCCTGTCCCGTCCGGTTAACGCGCGAAAACTGCGGCCGGCTCAAAAAAGCCTCCACTTGGACTCCCTGCACTTCAAGCTGCAGCGCCAAAGGATCCAGACTCCAATCCGCTTTGCTCACTGCATGCACGCGCTCCTGGTCCGAAGGGACCGCTTCAAAGTCCTCCATCACCCGCGCGCCGTCGAGCACACGAAAGCTCACCTTGGGATGGGCCAGGGCTGCCTTGCGCACCGTGTGAAGGATCTCCGCGCCCTCGCGACTGTCGGCCTTCAGAAATTTACGGCGTGCCGGTGTGTTAAAGAAGAGGTCTTCCACGATCACGCTCGTGCCGGTACTCATCCCCACCTCGGCAGAAGCACTGCGGCGGCCTCCCTCGCACAGCATTTCCGTGCCTGTCGATTCTCCCCCGGCGCGCGAACGAATCCGCAACCGCGATACCGCTCCGATGGATGTCAAGGCCTCCCCCCGGAATCCAAAGGAGTGGATCGTCAAGAGGTCCTCCGCGCCCCGGATCTTGCTCGTGGCATGGTGTTCCACCGACAAGGGCAATTCCTCAGCCGTCATCCCGCACCCGTTGTCCGTAACGCGAATCTCCCGCTTTCCGCCGTTTTGATAGACCACCTCAATGGAACTCGCCCCTGCGTCCAGAGAATTTTCTATCAGCTCTTTGACAATGGACGCGGGCCGCTCAATCACCTCTCCGGCTGCAATCTTCTCCACGACCTCCTCAGGAAGGCGAGCGATGCGCGTCATGCTTTTCCTCCAATGCCTGCTTCCACCGGTACAAGGTGTTCAGCGCTTCAATAGGTGTCATCTTTTCCGGAATCAGCTCCCGCAACTCTTCAATGAGCGGATGTTCCTTAATCTCAGCGACCCACGTTCCAAATTCCAATTGCCCTTCAGTCTCTCCGGCGGGAGTTCCCAAAACCGCGCCCCAAGAAGGACTGCTCTCAAGACGCTCCCCTTCCAGGCGTTTCAAAATCTTCTCCGCGCGCTCGATCGTCGATCTCGGCAGCCCTGCCAAAGAGGCCACATGGATCCCATAGCTGCGGTCTGTCCCCCCGGGCAAAATCTTATGCAGAAATGTCACTCCCCGTTCGTCCTCGCGCACAGCCACGTTGTAGTTCTTTACCCGCGGCAAGACACCGGCCAAATCCGTGAGTTCGTGATAGTGCGTGGCAAACAGGGCGCGCGGCCGGAGCCCGCTTTCTTCGGTGAGGTATTCGCAGACTGCGTGCGCAATGGCGATTCCGTCCAAGGTGGAGGTGCCGCGCCCCACTTCATCCATGATCACCAGACTGCGGTCCGTGACATGGTTGAGGATCTGCGCGACCTCGGTCATCTCCACCATAAAAGTGCTCTGCCCGCGCGCCAGGGCATCGGAAGCGCCTATTCGCGTAAAGACTTGATCCACCAGACCCACCTTGCATTCGGCGGCCGGCACAAAGGAACCCATCTGCGCCAGAATCACAATGAGCGCATTTTGCCGGATAAAGGTGGACTTGCCCGACATGTTCGGCCCCGTAAGCACCAGAAGCTGATCCTTGGAACGGCTCATGCGCAAATCGTTTTCCACAAAGGCGCCTGTGGGCAACACCCGCTCGACCACAGGGTGGCGCCCGCCCCGGATCCAAAGCTCATCCGTGTCCTCGATCAAAGGACGCACATAGCCGTAACGCGCGGCCACATACGCCAGGTGCGCCAGACAGTCCAACACACCCGCGGCTTCGGCCGAACCCTTGAGCGCTTCGGTATGCACAAGGACCTTCCTCACCAAATCCCGGAACAGCTCCTCTTCCAAACTGCGCGCGCGCTCCGAAGCCGTCAAAATCTTTTCTTCAAATTCCTTGAGCTCCGGGGTGATGAAACGTTCCGCATTCACCAAAGTTTGCTTGCGGATATAATCTTCCGGCACAGCCTTGCGGTTGGCATTGCTCACCTCCAGGTAATAGCCAAAGACCTTATTGAATTTAATCTTCATTGTCTTGATGCCTGTGCGCTCGACTTCACGGCGCTGGATCTCGACCAAGGCCTGTTTGCCGCCTTTGGAAAGAGCGCGTTGTTCGTCCAGAGCCGCATCATAGCCATCACGAATCACGCCTCCGTCGCGAAGCGTCAGCGGCGGTTCGTCCACCACGGCCCGGCTCAACAGGGCTTCCAGCTCCGGCAAGGGCTGCAAAGCCGCGGACTGCTCTTCAATCAGTTCCGCGCTGAGTCCCTTGAGTACTCCCTTTAAACCAGGCACACTGCGCAAGAATTCCCGGAGCAGAACAAGATCCCGGCCCCCGGCGCGCCCGCACGTGAGCCGCGCCACCAAGCGCTCCGCATCGCCGACTTTCTTAAGCTGCGCCCGGAATTCCGTCCGCGCAACTGCTGAATCAAAAAGCACTTGCACTGCGTCGAGCCGCGCATTGATGGGTTTCACCTCCCGCAAAGGCTGACGCAACCACCGCCACAAACAGCGCGAGCCCATGCCTGTTTGCGCACCCTTCAAGCAGCCGTACAAAGTCAGGTTCTTGTCTCCGCCGTCCGAAGCCTCAAACAGCTCCAGATGTTTTTGAGCCACTGAACTGATTTCCATGAACTGTGACTTTTGATACGCGCGGGGCAAACTCAAATGGCCGAGGGATTCATGCCGGTGGTCGCGCAAATAATAGACCAGAACGCCTGCGGCTGCCGATTGCTCGGGACTGAGGGAAAGAGATTCCAGGGAGTGCAGAGAAAAGGTGCGCAGCAACAAATCCCGCGCGTGGTCGGGAGCAAAGACCCAGGGCTCGTAAAACGTCGGAACAGTCTTCGCACAGTCCGCAGTCCAGGTGTTGAGCTGCTCTGTTTCTTTTAAACTCTCGGGCAAAACCAATTCCACGGGTTGCAAAGCAGCCAAATGCGCGGCCAAATCTTGCCGGGCCAAACCGGTCACGCAAAACTCCCCTGTGCCCAAATCCAAATAGGCCAGCCCGCAACTTTCTCTGTCTGGCGCCACACACACAATATAGGTCGGAGCCTCGCCCTCCATCTCTTCAAGATTGGTTGCGGGGGTTACAATGCGCGTGACCTGCCGGTCCACCAACCCCTTGGCCTGGGCCGGATCTTCAACCTGTTCACAAATAGCAACTTTGAGTCCGGAACGCGTGAGCTTTGCAATATAGGATTCCGCGCTGTGATAAGGAACCCCGCACATGGGCACGCGGCCGGCCTTCCCCGCTTCCCGGCCCGTAAGCACCAAATCCAGAATCTGCGAGGCGCGCTTGGCATCCTCAAGAAACATCTCGTAAAAATCGCCCAGGCGGAAAAAAAGGAGGGTGTCCTCCGGGAGGCTGCGCCGCAACTTGAGATACTGCTGCATCATGGGGGTGTATTCAGGCATAAAAAGGACCTTAGCACTGAAGGGCGGGCTCTTGCAAGGGCGGGGATTCCGCACAGATGGCCGCGCTGCGCTCGCCATGACGCCACGCGCGCCACTTGCGTACAGGCACCCTACTCTGACTTGCCGGACTCGTCGGGTGCTTCGGAAGCGAGATCTTGGGCCTTGTCCGACAAACGCTTGAGCTCCTTGGCGATCTCCACCTGCTTCTTCTGGCGCTCGAGCTCAATATCGTAAATTTTTCGCGCGCGCTCGATGGCGATCTGCAGCTCCTTGGAGCGCAGGGGCTTGATCAAATACCCTTTGGCCCCGAGCTCCGCGGCCTCCACCCCGGACTGCACACTCTGGTTTCCGGTCATGAGCACGCAGATCACGCTGGGGAAGTGCCTCTGGATCTCTCCAATAAGCCAAAGTCCTCCCTTTCCGGGGAGGACCATGTCCACAAGGGCCAAGTTATAAGGGGTTTCTTCGAGGACCCGGATCGCGTCCTCGGCGGTTGTCACGCCTTCAGCGCGATATCCAAGTTTTTGGAGATCGTCGAGCATCATCTCAAGGGTCGCATCGCTATCCTCGACGATCAGAATACGGAAATTCCGGCTGGGTTCGGCTTCCAAATCTGCCCTCCGCTTCAATCTCTACCATCCAAGAAGACTTGACTTAACTATATCATGCTTAATGACTTAGTCAAGATTCGGACTAATTTGAGGGCGGATTCTGCCTGGGAGTCCGGCGCGCCTGCTTTTCAGCCGAGTCCAAAAGCCGGTTGATGGGATCGATAATCGGCGAAATCACGTCCCCGGGCCGGCAATGAAGCCGGTAGCTCAGATCCGGCTGCGTGGTCTTCATGAGCTCCCGCTCCAGCCGGTCCAAAGGCCCCACGTACTGGTGGGAAATCGAGAGCCCCTGCTTGACCACCCACATGGTGACCAAGGCAATCACGCCGAAGACCACCCACAGCCCCAGCATGGCTGAAGGCATGATCTTGGCAAGCTCGGCCTGGCTGATTTCAAAGCCGTTGGACATGGCGTATGCGACCACGGCATAAACGCTGGTGGCGATAATCAATACCGGCAACACCATCGCCAGCACCAGCAGCCCCAAAAAT
>JAFGIU010000078.1 GCA_016929445.1 Candidatus Omnitrophota bacterium | reverse complement strand
CCAGCCAGTTGTACGTGGGACTGAAAGCACCGCGATACGGAACCGGTGTGAAGAAGCCGTCAGCCGGCGCCGCACTTGCCGTCACAAGACTTGTGGCTTCGTTGTTGGCGCGAGGATCCACGCTGGTGACCGGAACCATGTTCTTACCGCCGCGAACCACAACTCCGCCGCGAGCAATGCTCTTGATCGGCGCATCCGCTGCTGCGGTGCCCGGGATCACGATATTGTCGAGAGCCGGGTTGCTGCCTCCGCTGACCGTAACGCCGAACGTATCGGAATCCGTGTAGGCGCTTCCGTTCTGATTGCGGAAGAAGACAGAACCTGTGATCTCCGCAAGCTTTCCATCCTGCTGGACTTGATAGAGCGTATCCGGATGATTAAAGGTACCCGGCGCCGGCACTGGCGAAATTGCGTTCACCAAAGAATGAATGCCCGCATCCGTGGTCCATGTATCCGCAAAGGACAAGGTGCCGCTATAGCCATAACCTGAGGCACCGTCTCCGTCATCTCCATCGGGTTGAACCAGCTTATAACCCAGATCCATGAACACGCAGTTGCGGTATTGTACGCGGGCGTTGTCACGCCATACGGTTCCGCCGTCCCCGTCGAGAGGCTGGCCGATAACCGTCGCGTTGTAAATGGTAGTCGTGGTCACAGGCTGCGCATCGGAATCCTCTGCTCCGTCCGTTTCAAAACAGTTGTCGCCCACGCCCGAACCCTGACTGGCATCCGTGCTGTAGCCCTGCACAATGAAAATAAACTGAGCCTTTCCGCGCCATCCCTGGTCAACATCAAAGCTGTCATCGCCCACATTCCAGATCGAGCAGTACTTGAAGTTCACCGTGCCGCCCCAGATCTCAATACCATCGTCGACGTTATTCATGATCTCCACATGATGCACATCGGTCTCACGGCCGATGCCGCCCATGGAAAGACCGTTGAGCTCGTTTCCGAGACCGAGAACCTTGCCGCCGTACCGAATGGAAAGGTACTGGATGGCGCCGCTGTCGTCGTCATCATTGTCGCCGCCGTACATCACCTTGGTATCGCCGGGAAACCCTGCGGTTAAACCTTCCATTTGCTTCACATTCAGGCCCGTGGGGGTTTTCGTGTTGGAGCCAACGGGGCTTCCGCCAAAGTGGGAAGCGGAGATCAGGGCATCGCCCATAACCGTCAAGTTGCCCCACTCGTTAACGGCCTCACGCCAGGAAGTGAGGTTGTCATTGGTGGAGGTCATGATAACCGGATTCTCCTGGGTGCCGTTCACATAAATCCTGGCACCGCGGGTCACAGCAAGGCTGCCTCCCACATTTGCCGTGCTTTGGACAAGCGTTCCGGCATCAATCGTCAGGGTTGCGCCCGGCAGAACATAGATTTGTTTGGTCAAATTGTACGTATTGTCAGAGGTCCATGTAGTGGATGCCCCAATATCACTGGAAACATTCACAATGGCCGCATTGGCAGTGCCGACCATACAGAAGGTCATCATGGCTGCAAATGCAATTCTTGCTATTTTGTTCATTTCGTCCTCTTCCTTGTGTGTGAGGTTGCAAGTCAATAAGTTCCCTTAAACCCGGACATGCTTCCAGCGACGGCGCGTGATCATAGCTCCAGCACCGATCAACGCCAAAGCAGCGGATATCGGCTCCGGAACAACCGTTGTCAAGTAGGCATTGCCACCAATAAAGGTCGGAGTGTAGGTTCCCGGATCCTGACCTGCGAAACCCAGGAGCTCGGCGCCATAATCTACATTCCCACCCGGCCCTGCCGACGCCACATCAAACGGCTTATCGAACCAGAGCAGGTAGTACTGATCCACACCAGCGTCATAACCGGCAGGAAAACCGCCGGCGGCAGCATCCGCGCCCGTCGTATAAGCGGCATTGGGAGTGGCGAACCCGGGCAGCGGGAAACCGATATCCCCAACCTGGCCGTAATCCATCAAGTAGTCGTCCGAATCCCAAAGCCAGGAGAATCCGTTTGCATCACCCGGCGACTGCGTGAGATAGGAATTCCCATTCCATCCGTCGTTGTCGCGATCCAGAACCATCGCATAGGTCCCGTCGATAATCGGATCCCCGGAAGCGTCGAAGGCGGTTTCCACCCCCACTTCGTAGGTCACGTTCGCATAAGCAGTGCCTGTCAGCATCAAGGCACTTGCCAAAAGCGCGATCACCATAAGGTTTTTCATCTTGCTCTTGTCCTTTCCTTAATAAGGCTTGGTAAACGTCACCTTCGTGCCGGCCTCGCTAACAGGCAAACGAAAAGTGATCGACTCCGAAGGATTGATCAGCTCATTCCCGGTAACTCCATTGCCAAACCAGAGGCCACCGGCCCCAGTGGTATAGGAAGCGACCTTGGACGCCGACTTGTTCTGCCCGCTAGCAGCGTTGTCGTAAAACAGTACCTTGCGCTGATTTCCCTCAATCCCGGCATTCTTGAGAACGACAGGGACCGGATAGCCTGTACCGATGTTCAGATCGCCATTTGCTGCGACCAACCGGCTAACAGAAAAATCCGCAGCCTTGCCGAACGCAATGAACTGCAACTCAGAGTCTGAGACATTACGGAGAATGAACTGTGTCTCGGGCTCCAGGATCGTCGCGCTGGTAACGCCGCCGGAACCAAACCAAACGCCCCCGGCCGCGGTCGTGTAAGTCGCAACCCGATCGGCTGAAAGGTTCTGTGCCATCGCGGAAAGATCATTCTTGAAAATGAGGACTTTGGTGCCCGCAACATAGGACTTCCCAAACATAAAGGGAGGAAAGACACTGCCCAGCGTGTGGTGCTCATACACGCGGAACGTATCACCCGGGTCCACAAAATTAAGAATTGCCGGATCTAAAAGAGTGATGCTGCCTGTCCCGTTGTCATCGATGGTTGCCCAGAGTCCTTCAGCGTCTTGGTCTACAAAACGCACATAGTACGTGTCTGCGTATGCTCCTGGCACCAACACGTCCGCCACCGTCACCCCACTGCCCGGCACAATACTGGCTACCGTATATTCACCTACGGGGTTCCGGCTGAACGGAAGTGAGAGGTGCACATCTGTCTGAGGCGGCACTACGACGCGGCTAACTCCCACGACTTCCGCTGCAGAAGCAGACTGCAGAGGCACCACAAACATAATTGCCGCTGCGATTGCAATCGCTGCTCTCGTCTTCACATTCTCCTCCTTAAGCTTCCTTGCATCAGTACTCCAATCGTGATTCGCGCTACCACTGGCCTATTTCACACTTCCAACTACCTGTAGGCTGCCCTCCTGGGTATGGCAGTCAAGAGAAGTCTGCCAACGTGTCCGGTTACCGAGCGACTGATGGCGGAAGCCGCAACCATAGACTGAAAGATGCTTGTCAAAGCCGGTCAACACCAGGTTTTTTTGAGCTACCGCAGGCAGATTAGCGACCAAGTGTTTGGTTCCAATGCACTTTATGTAAGGAGGCTGTAAATTACCCTGTTCTCTTACATCGAGAGCGCCGGAGAGGAAGCAAATGCCTCATCCGGATTGCGCTCCGGCCACAGACGTGCCGCCTCCGGGGCGTGTCGGAAATCTGCTATGGGTGATCAAAGCCTGAAGGAAGGAGTCTTTCACGGAAGACAGGTGGCAACGGGGGCTTGCAAGAAATCTAACGCTGACAAAAGAAGTTCGCCTTACTATAATAATACACAGAACATACTTTTAACTTACATAAGACCTGGGAGGTGCTCTATGGCTAAATCTGCTAATTATAAATACTTCTTCGCCGCGGCCTTCGGGCTTTCAGCCTTGCTCGTGCTTCCCTTCGAATCCACTGCTCAAAACTTTATCGTTCTCCAGGGCTCGGATACCATGTTTCATCTCAACAAGCGCTGGGCTGAAGAATACTCCAAAATCAATCCTAACCTGAAGATTGAAGTCAGTGGCGGCGGTTCGGAAACGGGATTTGATGCCCTGATGGCCGGCAGAATCGATATCGCAGCTGCCTCCCGGGCCATGAAAGAATCCGAATTGCTCGCCTTTGAAGACAAATTCGGGATGCGGCCGGTTCCGTTTGTAGTGGCCATGGATGGTCTGGGTGTGTATGTTCACAACACCAATCCCCGCAGCGACCTCACTGTCACGGATTTGGCCGGAATCCTGAGCGGCCAAATCCGGAACTGGAGCGAAGTGGGTGGCGCCGACCGGCGTATTGATATTTACAGCCGGGACAGGCATTCCGGCACACGGACCTATCTCAAGGAACAAATATTGCAAGGCAAAGACTTCTCCGACGAGATGGTAGAAGTCCCCACAACCACATCCCTGATCGCAGCCGTGTCCCGCAATCCAAACGCCATTGGTTACGGCGGTATCTTTGCGTACTCTGAGGGAGCCCATGTCATACGCCTGAAGAGGCAACCTGAAGGAGAGGCAGTTTGGCCCAGTGTAGAGAATGTGGCCGCCGGAACATACCCGCTGAGCCGTCCCCTTCACTTCTACATCAATCCCGCTTCTATGAACAAAGAAGTGAAGGCTTTTGTGGACTGGATTTTGACTGACGGCCAGGACTATGTGCAAATGGTGGGGTATTATCGAGCTGAGCTGGCCCAGGTGGCCGGCAATTAGGCATCGCCGGACTAGGTTCCAAAAAGATACTCCCTGTCTTCTGTGCTGATTGACTTGCTCAGGTCCCCGATAAACCGGCGGCCCAGCGCATATCCCTGCTCCTGCTGTCTTTCCTTTGCCAGAATCTCCAAACGTACCATAAGTCCTGCCTTTTTCCGGTTGGTTAGGGAAGCCCAGAGTTCCGACACTTTCTGTCCTGTCCAACTTTTAATCTTTCTATCGATGCAGAGCCAGTAGAAAAGAAGCACTTCATAGCTTTGTCTCTGCATACTCAATGCCTGAGCCTCAAAACTTGTGTCCCCCGCTTCAAACTGCTTGTTTCCCAAATCCTTCACAACAAATCCGGAACTTGTGTAGCAAACCTTGGGATTGTGAAAATTGCCTGCGTCCAACACCAGGAATAACAGCTGTTCTCCCTTACTGTTCTGATAGATTCGGGCGCAAACATCATTAACGAAGTTATACCGGTCATCCTTCAAGTTCAGCTCTCCGGCCACTTCCCTGCCCTTCCAATCGGCAAAGGCCATAGGTATATCCAGTTCAGCCAGGATATCGAGGCTCGCGTATCGGGGTTTGGGAAGCAAAAATGCCGCCCCCATTATGGCCAGCAATAGAGCCAAAATCGGAAGGGGTCTTCTCGTTTCAAAACTCATCGGGATTCTTCTGTGGTCTTTCGATCCAGGATTCCAATCCCATCAAACCCAGAATCATGATCAAAAAGATGAGCACCCCGCTAAGCTCGTGGAAAAATCCCTGCGCAGCTTTTTGCCCCGCATAATAGGTGACCAGACACAGAGCTGTCACCCGCAGCAGGTTGCCAAAAAGTGCCAGAGGAACAGCCGCACCGATTAGCGCAAGCCTTTTTCTCCAACTTCCTCCAACGAAATACACATAAGCCACAGCCAGAGCAAACAGGGTAATCAGAGAACGGAACCCGCTGCAAGGAGCTCCCATAAAGATTTCCCTGCCATCCATACTTAGCAAAAGCCCGATGCGGGTAATGGGATACCCCAGCATGCGCAGAAGCGTTTCGGTTGCAGCGGAAATCCCGTAGCGCATAGGCAGCGTTACGGAGTCCAAGACCCCCAGGGGCGGAGGAACAAGGAAGAGCAGGAACAAAATAGGGAAGCTTAGGGTCTTCACCGCCGGGATTCCATATAAATAGGCGGTAACACCCCATAATACCGGAATTAGGGACAGGGTTGAGATGGATAGAAATTCCTGGCGCCAACCGAAAAGAAACATCAGCAGGCCGGAACAGACTGCTGTCAGGCTGAATATGTCCCAATGCCGGGATGTGGACTGGAAAGAACGGTCTCTCAGAATTTCCCTCTTCTTCCACACAACCCATAAAGATACAGGCAGCACAAAGTACGCATGTGTGTAGTCGATGGTCTCCCAGCGAGAGCCGTAGAGCTCGTGAAAGACAGGCGCATAAATGATGGCTATAAAAAGCCAGGCCAAGTAGTACATCACATGGTCCGGCTTTCTAAGATAGGCAAAACGCATGTCACCCATTCTTCGGACTACTGTTTCCGCTTCCTATTCCTGCGACGCACCGCTGCAAATATGCCTCCGCCAAGTAAAAACAGCACGCCCCCAAAAGGCTCCGGAGCCACGCTCAGTCTTGCGTACATATCATTGTAGTCGTTATCACTCTTGCAAAGAGTGGAATCCAGATCTTCCCAAGTAATCAACCATTCCGTACCCGGCGCCAGCTCGTAGATCAGCGCCTGGGGATCGCCGCCTACATTGCCTGCAACACCGGCCTGCTGGACATTTTCTCCTCTTCCGGTGAACCACAAGTTGCCCCCGGGCGTGCCCAAATACAACCCGAAGGGATCATTCACTGTGAAGGGTGCAGGTCCGTCTTGGGTCCCGCCAAGAAGCTGCTCAAGATTCTTGCCGGCTCCCATACCCGTGTAGTAGCCCAAAACATTGTAGTCGGCATATCCCGCCCTCTCTTGGACAACCTCAATGGTATAGGGCAAAGCCGAGCTCCAATAGAACGGATCTGAATCAGCGGCCTTGTAACCGATATAACCGGTATTCGCAAAGTTCCGGGCATCACCAAAATCAGAATAATACCCGTTGCTGACAAGCCAAGCCGCGATAAGTTCATCACCGGTCTTGTCTTTCAGGCCTGCGTCCTTGCTGTAACCAAAATCAACATCAAACTGTGAATAGGCCTCATGTTGTCCGAGCAATAAGGCGCCAAGAACAATGAAGCTTACCGCAAATCCTCTCAACAAAGCTTGCTGACGCATTGGAGCGTCCTCCCTGGGTTTTAAAACAGCCATTATTTAGGCGTATAGTAAGCGTAGCTATTATCCTTTTTCTTGTAACATCCACGTATGCGACTTGTAAGCATGCTGAAAACTCTCTATCTTCAGTTCTTGCGGCCGCCTAACCCGGATATTTCACTTCTAAACTCAATGGCCGTAAGGGAATGCGGCTCAAAAGCAAATCCGGACACACCCTTCGAGTTGTCGACTGCCCTGCGGGTCACTTTGACACAATCGGGTTCCTCTTCATTCGTGGCATCCACACCCGGCCCATTCAGGACCCAGGCCTGCCCTGGGGAAGCAGGGGCAAAACCCTCCAGCAGAATGGAACACTCCACACTTCGATCCATCGACTTGTTGATTACCATCAGATACAAGCAATCCCCTTCTTTGCTCTTGCTCGCATTAATCGACAACCCGGCGGCATTGCCTTTTGCGGAAGTCTCCAGCAGGATTTGCCCGAAGTGTTTGTGATACAACTCATAAACGTAGAAATTCGGACGCTTCGTATACGGATGTCCGAGATATTTCTGCTCAATGGGTTGGAAGTTATTCAGCATCCCCCAAAACCGGCTCAGCAAATCCCAGTAGTTCGCCATCAGGATATGATTCTCCGGATCCATAATGACTCTCAGTACTTCAGCATTCACAAGGGCCGCGCCCAGGCAGTGCCTGTAAGGAACCGGTTTGTTTTGATGAAAAGCCGTATTGTACTCGGTGAAGGCAATGGGGAGCTCGCGCCCCGCTGCATTGCGAATCAAACGGAGCATTGTTTGCAGCCTGAATGCATAGTACTGGGGTTCGTTCAGTGTTTCATAAAAGACCCGGTCCACATCTTTACCGGACAGCTCCTTGTGAGCCCATCCGGAGGAGAAATAGAAATGCGTCACCCCGAAGTCCAGCCGTCCCCCGATCACGGCTGTAAGCTCCCGAGTCCAGGCCTCGTCTTTGAGCAAAGCCCCGATCTGAATACTCGAATCCACGGCCTTCATGCCCGCATAATAGGCCAGATAACGCACCGCATACTCCTGCGGGGAAACCTGGCTGATATCCTTGTGATCCCCATGCCAAACCTCATTCCCGATTTCAAAATACCTGACACCGTAGGGTTCAGGGTGTCCGTTCCTTGCCCTCTCGGCCGCCCAATCTTTGCCCCCGTTCCAATTGCTCCCGTCATTCAAAGTGTTCAGGTATTCAACTAAATCCGCCGCATCGCCTTGATTTCCCGTAAAGTAGCTAACCGTAATGACAGGCTCGGCATCAAGCCGGCGAGCCACCTGCAAAAACTCTTCAATTCCAAAAAGGAAATCGCTACGGTCCTTTCCGACCGCCCGTTTCCAATTGTAATGATGCGTTCCGCAGCCTCCGGGAAAGCGCACCGCAGTAATTCCGGCCTCCCGCGCCAAATTGAGAACAGCAGGCACAGGCCTTTTGTTGAGCGGGTCCCAAAAACCTTCGCCGAAATCGGAGAATCCTCTGTACTCCTTGGCCCAATCTTCATACGTCATCGGGTCATAACCGCAAAGATTGTTCCCAAAAACCCACTTGTTGACCTCGCCGCGCTCCTGAGCGGCCAAAACCTTGATCTCTCCGGGACTCTCTGAACCGGCCGCCGGGGGAGCGCTGGCAATCAGCGGCACAAGGGACAGGAGAAACAAGAGCATCTGTCCCCGCATGCCCTTAACCCGCGGCATCGGATAGCGCCTCATCGTAAATCGCCATAAGCCCGGCGTAATGCTTGTCCGCACTATATTCGGCTTCCGCAAAGTTGCGCGCGCTCCGCCCCCATTTCTTCAGCCGCCCGGCATCGTCAGTGGCATACCGCAACTTTTCTGCCAAATCCTCCGCGTCACCCGGACAAAATGTCAGTCCCGTTTCCCCGTCCTTAACAGCCTCGGGGATTCCCCCAATTCTCGATCCCACCACAGGCTTTCCAAGAGCAAAAGCCTCAACAACGACTCTGGGATGGTTTTCATTGCATTCCGAAGGCAGCACAACACACATCGACTTTCCCACCTCTTTGCGCAGCTCCTCTGCCGGCATGTGCCCCAGCAACTGCACATTTCCCGTCTTCAAGCCCTTAACCCGTATCTCCAGTTCTCTTTTCAGAGGGCCTTCCCCGATAATCTTGAAATCAATTTCAGGAATCTGAGCAGCGGCATCAACAAGCGTCATAAGCCCCTTCTCTTTTGAAAGCCTTCCTGCATAAACGACCGACCGCCCCGCCACATGGTGATCAGGACTGAAGCGATCCAAATCGGCGAAATTCGATAGGTGTTTGACCCTCTTCTTGAAGCCCATCGAGACAATCTTATCCTTTAGAAAGCGACTCGGAGAGATGAAACAACTGACAGTGCCGTAAATATCAAGTATGTTGTGATGCAGATACATTTCAACCATTGTCAGGAAACTTTTCGCCCTGGACCCCTTTACGCAGCCTTCCAAAAGACAGTGGTAGTACTTCCCGTTGGCACACAATTCACATATGCGTCCGTGCGACAATAGGGTGTAGGATCCGCAAACCACCTTGTAATCATGCATTGTCATTACACAAGGGATTTTGTGCTTCTTGAGCACATCGAGAATTGACGGTGAAATCTGGTGGGCAATGTTGTGCAAGTGCACAAGATCCGGTCTCTCTCTTTGCACAAGATCTTGGATACGATGCTTGGCATCAAAGGAATATAGCAGCCTCGCTCCTACTTTTAGACTCTCCATGACTCCCCCTGCGGCATTGAGGTCTACAAGAGGAACAAAGGTCTCAGGATACTCCTGCGGCTGGTTGCGCGCGTCCGCCATGCCCCAGAACAGAACCCGGTGCCCCTTCTGCCTGAGCAGCTCTCCGGTGGCAAGCATCGATACGGCGTCGCCACCCTTTGGGTACAGGAATTTATTGACCTGCAGGATCTTCATCAGAACTCCGCTGCTTGCTCATCCAGGATTGGAGGACGCCGACACTCCCAAAATAGAAAAAAGTCCACAAAGCCATCTCATAAAAAGGAGCCTTGGTTGATTCCACCAAACTCAAGACCAACAGCATGAAAGCAGCAATGGCCAACCCCATCCCTGTTTCGCTCCGGAAAACTCTTAGGGCCCGGAAACAAACTCTGAACAGAGCCCAAATGATTCCCGCGTAGCATAGAAACCCGAAAACTCCTGTTTCGGCAATTATATGGGGCCAGAACGTATCATTAATAAAGCCCGGATTTGCTTTGGAAAGTCCCCAGGTGCTGCTCAATCTATACTTGTAGAAGAGCGGGCTATAGAATTTCTGTCCCATACCTCCGCTAAATGTGCCAAATCCCGAGCCCAGGGGGAAATGGTCTGCCGCGCCCTGCACGCCGGCCTGGAACAACATCGAACGGGGAGACTCGCTCGTTAAGTACGACACCGCTAAGTCCCGATATAGCACGACAATAAGTCCCGAAAACAAAACGCAAACTGCGAGAACGATTCCCAGAATCTTTACGGACGTCTCCTTCTGAAGCTTCTGCCGGACCTGCTTAGACAAGAGAACGCACACAGAGCCGCAGAGCACTCCAAGAAACGTTGTTCTCCTGAGTGACAAGATAATACCTGCCAGAAAAATGACCACAAGCAGCGTAGACTTCGGAGATTTCCTGGAAAGCCTGTCGGCAAAAGCAAAGCAGAACAGCACACCCATCAAGGCAGAGAAGCTCCCCGGATGCCCCAGATATGCCTGCAAGGCCGGCATACCAAAACGGGTGTAGGGAACAGATCCGACAGCCGCCAGAAAGATTCCCGGCCAGATTCCGGCCAAGACTCCGTACAACACTGTGAAAATCCCCAGCATATAAAACCAGGTCTTGAACTTCCGGATATCATCTTCCTCTAAGTCCAAATTGAGAAATATGTAGAAAAGCAGGAATCCCTTGAGGAACAGCACCAACCCTCCGAACGCAACCACCGGCGGCACAATCCTGTATACAAAGGAACTCACCGTGCCGATCAGGACCAAGCTGAGCAAGGGCAAATCCACACCCGACCTATAAAAGGGCTTCCGGAGAACCAGCTTCTTTACAGCCACAAGCACCGCCATCAGCACAATCCCCAGCTCTTCCAGGTTATAAACGACTCCCGCCTTCGCAAAGTAGGCGATAGGCCCCTGAAAGAGCATAAAGATCAAAAAGAAAAACACCGAGGATTTGGGAAACACCCAAAAGACGGCACAGAAGGCAATGGTGCCCAAAAAGAGAATCGCCAGCACAGGCACCTGTACGAAAAGGAGAAACACATAGGTAATGACAACAGTGACCGCTACTGCCACAAGAATCTTCAACAGTCTCTCCCCAAGGACATCCTCCCAATTCCCGAGAGGGTTCCCAGAAAATACCCGCAGTCCCATTTGTAAATGCTCTTCCCGCAATTGAGGACCAAGTGGCCTGCCAGAGACCACAAAAAGGCACAATATCGCCCGGCGGACTTGTCTACATTCTTGCAGAAGAAGTATCTCTTATTGAGCATTAGCATCCGGCTGGATATAAAAGGGCCAAGCCGTGACACATTTGATCGATTGTGGGTAATTTTGACATCCGGTGTAATCAACATCTTGTATTTTCTGCCTATCCTGTAGGAGAAATCATAGTCCTCGAGCCACGCATAGCTTTCAAACCATTCGTCAAACCGGAATTCGTCCAGAATCCTCTTCCTTACGCAGGTGAGACCCACCATGAAGCTACCCACATATTGGTCCCCAACCGGATGAATCACCATCACGTGCTCCCCGGACGGCAAGAACTTCCAGGATTTCCCTTCATAACCGACACAAAATATTCTTCTCACAATATTCCCAAGAGCATGCTGCCGGGTTCTGTTTACTTCAATACCCTGCACTGCGGCAACATCCGGGTGCTGCTCAAACTTCTTGATATACGTCTGTGCCGCATATTCAGGCAGCACAACATCATCATCGCAAAACCAGACATATTGCGAATCCGGGTCCAGATTCGCAATCCCCACGTTGCGCTGATAGGCATTCCCTGCCTTGGTATGGAGGTACTTCAGGACAATAGAACTCTCTTGCAACAGTTGTTCCATCTCTGCCCTTGCTTCCTCAGGATTCCGGCTGGCGTCTACAATAACCAGCTCCTGAACCGGCCGCGCCTGTTTCAGGATTGAGCGCACGCAAACCTTGAGATCTTCCGGCCTGTCTTTTGTATTGATAATGACACTAATCATAGGGAGACATCTCTAGTGATCGGAAGGGCTGGTCAGACTTCCCGGCGGCACAGATACCTGAGGATTCGGGCCAGAGCTTAGCCTAGCCCTGTATGGTGCTTAATCGTTTTGCCTTTGACTAAATAGACAACGTCTTCCGCGATATTGGTCGAGTGGTCTGCAATGCGCTCCAAATGGCGCCCCACGAAAATCAGACCCACAGCGCGTTCGATGCTCGTCGGGTCCTGAAGCATATATGTCAACAGTTCCCGAAAGAGCTGATCGTTAATCAGGTCAACCTGGTCATCACGGCGGCAGACTTCTACAGCCAGATCGGCATCCCTACGCACAAAAGCATCCAGAGCATCCTTGACCATCCCTTGGGCAATATCCGCCATGCGTGGAATATCGATAAGCGGTTTAAGGAGGGGGGAGCGCAAAAGATCCAGACTTCGCTCAGCGATATTGACAGCTAAGTCACCAATACGCTCCAAATCATTATTGATTTTGAAAATCATTGTGATAAACCGGAGATCTGTAGCTTCGGGAGACCGCAGCGCAAGGAGTCTCAGGCATTGATTCTCGATCTCGATCTCCGAAAGATTGATCGCCTCGTCATTTTGAATAACAGCATCCGCCAAGGCGGAATCACGGGATTCCAGAGCGCGCACCGCATTGCCGATCGCCTCTTCCGCAAGGCCGGCCATGTGGAGCAGTTTCCCCTGAAGCTCGATTTGTTCTGAGTCAAATTGTCTGTTCACTATTTACTCTCGATTCTTCAAACCCGAATCTACTGGTTGACCGGGTGCCTGACACCCTAGCCGAATCTTCCGGTTATGTAAGCCTCAGTGCGCTCATCCTCGGGGTTTGTGAAGAGCTCATCCGTCTTGCCTACCTCCACCAAATCTCCCAGCAACATAAACCCCGTTATATCTGAAACCCGCGCAGCCTGCTGCATATTGTGAGTCACAATCACAATCGTATATCTCTCTTTGAGCTGGTGCAACAACTCTTCGATCTTGGCAGTGGATATCGGATCCAGGGCTGAACACGGCTCATCCAACAGCAAGACAGACGGCTTGTTGGCAATAGCGCGCGCAATACAAAGGCGTTGCTGCTGGCCCCCGCTCAAACGTAAGGCGTTACTCTCAAGACGGTCCTTGACTTCATCCCAAAGAGCTGCGCTCTTCAAGCTCTCTTCAACAGCCTGCCTCAAATACTCCCGGTTATTGATTCCGTCCACACGCAAACCGTAGGCCACATTCTCATAAATGGTCATAGGGAACGGGTTCGGCTTCTGGAAAACCATTCCGATTTTCTTGCGCAATCCGGTCACATCAATCCCGGGATCTAAAATGTTCTCATCATACAGAAGAATCTTCCCCTCCGCCCTAAACTCCTCGATCAGGTCATTGATCCGGTTAAAGCAGCGCAACAAGGTGGACTTGCCGCAGCCTGAGGGGCCAATCAAAGCCGATATCCGGTGCTCAGGCACTGTCATGTTGATCTGCTTGAGAGCTTGCGTCTTTCCATAATAGACATCCAGCTCTTGTACAGTCAACGCGGGCTTGGACGAACTTTGCAGACTATCAGGCCCGACCTGTGCTTTGGGTATTCGCGATTGATTAGACTCTTTTTGCTTATCCATAGTCTTTACCATAACCCCCTCACTCTGTCCGACACCTCTCATTTACGGGTTGAGTGGGTGTCAGACCTATGTCGCTGCGTCGCGCAGTTCTCCGCGCAAGCGGGCACGAATCTGCATGGCGGAGATATTCAAACAAACGACAATTGTTAACAGCAAAAGACTGGTCATATAGACCATCGCCTTGGAGGCTTCGATATTTGGGGACTGAAATCCCACGTCATAAATATGAAAACCTAGATGCATAAACTTGCGATCAAAGTGCAGATAAGGCCAGACCGCATCCACAGGCAAATCGGGCGCCAGCTTTACAACCCCCGTAATCATAAGGGGCGCAACCTCCCCCGCACCGCGCGCCATGGCTAAAATAGCGCCGGTCAAAATACCCGGCGTTGCAGCCTTCATCACGACTTTCCAAACCGTCTGAAACTTGGTGGCCCCGCAAGCCAGAGAAGCCTCGCGGACCGAATTGGGCACTGCAGCCAAAGCCTCCTCTGTGGAAACGATTACCACAGGCAACGTCAGAAGCGCCAGGGTGAGCGAGGCCCAAAGAATCCCACCTCCTCCAAACGTCGGGCTCGGCAGACGCTCCGGATAGAAGAGCTGGTCGATGGTTCCTCCTACCATGTAGCAGAAGAAACCCACTCCGAAAACCCCGAAGACAATGGACGGCACTCCGGCCAAATTATTTACCGCGATCCGGACTCCGGAAACCATCGGCCCCTGCTTCGCGTATTCATGCAAATAAAATGCCGCAAGCACCCCGAGCGGGACAACCGCGATTGTCATGATCAGAGTCATCATGACCGTTCCAAAGATCGCAGGGGCCACGCCTCCTTCGGAGTTGGCCTCCCGCGGCTGCCCCAAAATAAACTCGGCCATTCTGGACAGATAGACCCCCGCTTTCCCGAACCATGTCAGACGGTTTGGTTCGTAGAGCCGGACAATAGAAGAGATGGGCAGACTCTTCTCATGCCCCTCCACCGTCCGAAACAGCACTTCAAATTCCCGGTCTTCGGCACGGAGCTCAGCCAGTGTCTTCGCCGCTTCCTCATACTTCTCATTCAGATCTTTGATGCGTTTTTGTTGGGCATCAATCATTTCCCGGGCGCGCAGAGACCCGGGGTCCATTTTCAGCTCCACCTTCTTGATGTCCAGGCGGGCTTGGCTGATTTTGCCGCTAATCCTTCCGATCTCCGCCTTCTCAAGCTCATGAATCTTCTTCCGGCGCTTGGCAGCTAATGGGAGCTGTTCCTGAAGCTTATTCCAAACCTCGTCGGACCGCCCGGAACTCTGCACACCCCGCGCGATCACAGCTTGAACGTACCCATACAAAGGCCCCCATTCCAGACGCTCTACTGCCACCGCCTCCCTTGGCCTTTCCAGAGATTTGATTTCGCTGTGGTCAATCCAGACAAAGTCTTTCCCGTACAGATCCTTATTTCCGATCCGGTACAAAGTCCGGCGCAAGGGTTCACCGGCGCTATCCTCCTGGGCGGGAATCACCTCGCCACGATGGTCCAGCGCCAAATACTCTTGGCCGTTATTGAGTGAAATTTTCCACAAGGGTTGGGGCCAAAAAGCCCCCAGCCCTTGAACAAGGATCAGTCCAAGGAGAGCCACAATCATCAAAAGGGCAACGCCCAGCATGCTGCCGGTGACCCAAATCGGGACCGTATCCAATGTATTCTTGATTTTGGATCGTTTCATGCCCACTACTACATCCCCTGCAATCGCTTTCGAAGTCTTAGACGAACCATTTCCGCGACTGTATTAACGATAAATGTCATACAGAAAAGAAGGAGCGCAGCCACAAAAAGTACCCGGTAGTGCGTGCTGCCCCAGGGTGCCTCCGGAATTTCAACCGCTATATTCGCAGACAAGGCTCGAAATCCATTAAAGGCGGACCAATCCATAATCGGAGTATTGCCGGTTGCCATAAGAACAATCATGGTCTCCCCCACCGCACGGCCGAAACCCACCATAACGGCTGAAAACACACCGGATCCTGCCGCAGGCAAAACCACTTTCCACGCAGTCTGCCAGGGCGAAGCCCCGCAAGCCAGGGAGCCCGACACCAAACGCTGAGGCACGGATGAAAATGCGTCCTCGCAAATGGTAAAAATGAGCGGGACTACCGCGAAGCCCATGATCATTCCAACAACCAAAGCATTCCGCTGGTCATAACGGGTCCCAAACAAATCCAACAGCCAGTCTTGAAAATCCCCTCCAAAAACCAGCCGTTCCAACAAAGGCCCCAGGACCAAGGCCAGCCAGCAGCCCACGCAGAGAAAACCTAACATCACCCAGAGTTCGGACTTTCGAATGAGCGCTTGCAAGACAACTGGGGAAAAATTGGACAACAAGGTCATTCCGAGAATCACCACAATAGGAAGCAGCACCGGCAAGATCAAGATTGAGACCACATAGCCCTGACAAAACGGAGCCAGAATCACACCCGCTACAAAACCCAGGACAACGCTCGGAAGCGCCGCCATTAACTCAACAAAGGACTTTACCGGGTTGCGCAACCGCTTGTCCAAAAACTGGGAACTGTACAAGGCTCCAAACAAAGCAATGGGCGCGGCAAAGAGCATGGCATAAAGAGTGCCCTTCAGTGTTCCGAAGACCAAGGGCACCATGCTGAACTTGGCCTCAAAGTCATCGGTTGCTCCATGCGACTGCCAGACATATTTGGGCTCGTCATAGCCTTCATAGCGAACCTTTCCAAAAAGAGCTTTCCAACTAATTTCCGGATGGGGATTATCCACCCTCCACTGATGCATCCGGCCATCCGAATCCAACGCGAGCAGGCCATCGGCTTTTGGCGTAAACTCCAGAGCAACAGGCGCGCTGTTCATCTCCCATTCCGCCAGAGTCGCATCCGTGGTCATGTAGTGCAGCTTCAGGGCTCCGTCTGTTGAGGCAGTCACAAACCCTTTGTCCCTGGGCGAGCCCACAATCTGGGCAATGGCCGTATCGTGCTTTTTGAAGGAATGCACGCGCTCATAAGTCCAACCATCCTCACTGCCCGGATCCCTCACCGGAGACCAAGTCTGGACTTCTCCGTTACCGCTCCCAATCGCTACGGACCTATCCCCGAGGATGAAGGCCATAAAATTCACGCCTCCTTCCTCTACCACCCGGAGGCATTCCAAAAGAACAGGGGGGCCGACGGAAGGCACTCGCCAGCGCTGCAATTCCCCTCCGGAGGTACCCAACAGGACTTCCTGGCAGTCCTCCTTAATCAGAATTCCGGTTACCGTTTGAGGAGCGTCCATGGGAATCACCCCATTGGAAGGTGTTCGCTTAACCGGGCCCACTAAAGGCCGTTTTACGGCAACGCGGGTGGCTACAAGGTTGGAACCATCGACAAGAGAAATCGCTAATTCAACATCTTCAGCGGCTCTGAAAGCGACTTTGCTGATCTCCCCTTCTGCGATATCGAGTAAGACTTCCCTTTCCACAGCAGCCTGGATGGTGCGCTCCGAACCTACAAACACTGTGTTCAAGGCAATGCTGCCGACCCACACCTTTCCCTGATTCGTCCCAAAAGCCACTCTGGAGGATTGATTCTGTCTGTAGACCGAAAGAAGCTTTTGGCCGCTAAGCCCTTCCAACTCCAATTTCTGAGGGGCCTTTTCCGGCAAAAGGGACTGCACCCGCACCCAGGGCTCCGTATCAATAGTAAGAAACTTCTCCTGGTGCTCGTCGGAAAGCACCACTAAGCCGGAACCGTTAACGGAAGTCGAAAGCTGCTGAATCTGGACCACGTCCGCGCCCCCAAAAAGCGGAGCCAGTTCCGTGAGAAGAAAGATACCGATTCCAAGCACTGCAGCAATCACTGAGATACCACTGATGGAAATCAAAACCCGGGCAAAGCGGTCTATTCGCTGGGTGCGCGCTCGAAAAGACCGAGCCGCCGCATCGCTCAGGGCGAACGACTGCGGCGGCTGCGATTCCGTTCCAGAATGGAGAACGGCCGAAACATTCATCAGAGTTCTGCTAGATCATCCTTGGCAATGTCCCAAACCAGAGGAACATAGCCATCCTTGATGACCTGTTCCTGGCCTTCCTGACTGAGGACAAACTTCAGGAACTCAGAGGTCAACGGATCAAGCCCCTGGCCAGGCGCCTTGTTCACGTAGACATACAGGTAGCGGCTCAAGGGGTAGTCTCCGGAATAAACATTCTCCTCGACCGGAGCAAATGCTTCCACACTCCCTTTGGCCGTAAGCGGCAAGGCCTTGACCCCGGCAGTCTTGTAGCCCACACCACTATACCCAATCCCAAAGAGGTCATTGGTCACACCTTCGACCACGGCCGCAGAACCCGGCTGTTCCTTCACCACTGGTTTGTAATCGCCCTTACCCATGGCAATTTCTCGAAAATACCCATAGGTTCCGGATGCGGAGTTGCGTCCATAAATACTAACGGGCTTATCCCAGGCCCCTGTCAAACCCAACTGGCGCCAGGTCGTGATATCCGTACTCCCTCCCAAATTACGAGTCGTGGAAAAGATCGAGTCCACCTGCTCCATGGTCATAAAAGAGATGGGATTGTCCTTGTTCACATAGACCGCCAAGGCATCCAGAGCCACGCGGAAAACCGTGGGTTTGTATCCGTACTTTGCTTCAAATGCGTCAATCTCCTTGGACTTCATCGGACGCGACATGGGGCCCAAATGAGCCGTCCCTTCAATCAAAGCCGGCGGCGCGGTTGAAGAACCCTTGCCCTCAATCTGAATCTTCACGTTCGGATAGTGCTTGGCAAACCCCTCAGCCCAGAGAGTCATCAGATTGTTCAGCGTATCCGAACCCACGCTGTTGAGATTCCCAGAAATCCCAGATACTTTCGCATACTTCGGAAGCTGGGAATCAACTGAGGCAGCATAGCTCACAGACGCGCCCAAAAAAATGAGAGCGGATGCCGCCAAGAATATTCCAGTCTTACGCATTTGCCGTTCCTCCTGTGTGAGGGCTACTGGTTTTAGAACTTAGTAACCCAATCAACCTGAAAGGTATCGTTATCTGCCACAGCCCCTGTGACAGCTTTGGTATCAAAATAGGCGAATTGAAGGCTGGAGTTTTCGAGTGTGGCCAGCTTCAACCAGACTTTGTGTCCTTTGTGGTTGGTCCCGCCAGAACCGAAGTCCGAATCCACAAACGCGTCAAAGGCGGCGTCTGCCTCCAGCTTTTCATAGAAGTAACCGACCTCCACACCCTTCTTGAGAGACCACGGCTCTTTTGCCTTGCCGAGCTTAAAACCAACCAGATAACCGGTATCCTGGCTGCCCCCGCCGTCATTATTAACATAATCCGCAAAAAGCTTGAAGGGAACGGCGGCAATTTTGGTGTCAAGTTGAATCGAAGGGTTGAACTCGTTGAAATCACTGGCTGCGGCTGTATTGCCTGTTTGGGTGTTAATGATTGCCTTGTTTGCGGTGTTTTGGAAGATATGAAAGGCAAAAGCTCCGGTCACCTTCAGATTGCCGGCGAATTCGGAGCGGGCGTTCTCGAATGGTTTTACGCTGGCGCCCAACTGAGTCGAATACAGTGTGGGGGCGTCGCTGCCATACCCATCCGAATCAACCGGAAATACGCCCAAAACCAGGAACACATCCCCGATTTCCCCTTCGTGCGTCAACTTACCTGCAACACCGGCAAAGGAAAGGTCGTCATCCCATATCATCGGACTCACAGTATGGAACGGATTTCCGAAAATTCCTCCTTCGGCCATAACCTTCACACTTGACTCTGTATCCGGAGTCCACTTGATATAAGCACGGTCCAGATTGAAGTTCTTCTTCACAAAGGTATCGTCGAAGGTCTGATTCGTGGAAACCGGGTCTGTCAGGCTGCCCGTAGCCACACGAGCTCCAACCTTCAGCTCGTCGCTAATTTTCGCGTCCACACCTACGCGAAAACGGACTCTTTGCCGGTTCTGACTTGTGCTACCCGTTCGTTCCCGGTACTCATTTCGAAGCCGGATGTCACCGCTGACCTTCCACTCCGGCCCTGCAGTCTTCACCACAGCAACATCTTCTGTTGATGAGATTGCTGCGCGGGACTCGGCCTTCATTTCGCCCCGCACTTCTTCGGCATCGGCACGAGTCAAAAGACCTTTCTCGACCAGCTTATCGAGCAGAACATCCACTTCACTTGCAAAGAGCTGTGATGGCGACAAAAAGCATGCAACCAGAAAGGCTGCAGCCAAAGCTGTCCACTTACGCATCGGACATCCTCCTTTTTGTGACACAACCATCCTCTACCTAACCCACCCGGGGAGTATTGTGGAAGGATGATGTCAGCAGGAGAACTATTCTATGTAAGCTCTGTGTAAGGTTATCCCGCGGCCAGCCGCAAGGTAATCAAGAAAACCGATCCTTTGGACAACTCGCTGGTCACAGAAACTTCCCCCCCGTGCTCCTCCACAATGTGTTTGACGATGGACAGCCCCAGGCCGGTTCCTCCAAGCTCCCGGGAGCGTGCTTTGTCCACACGATAGAAGCGCTCGAAGATTCGGGGAAGATCCTCTTCGGGAATACCGATGCCCGTATCCTGAACGGAAATTCTTAATTTCCCGTCCGCCTTTTGAGCAGAAATCCTAATCTCTCCGCAGTCCTTGTTGTACTTAATGGCATTGTCCATCAGATTGATAAAAACTTGCTCCAATCGCCGCGGATCCCCTTGGACTGGCGGCAGATTGCCGAGCTCAATCTGCAGTTTTTGGCTTCGCTTCTTGAGTTCAGACTGGAAAGTTTTGGCCAAGCCCAAGACTAATTTTTCCAAATCCACTTCCTGTGTTTTAAAAGCGGCCTCTTGGGACTCGATGCGCGCAAGCTGCAGCAAGTCCTCGATAAGACGCTCCAGCCGGCTGCTCTCTTCACGTATGATCCCGAGAAAGCGCCGGTTATTCTTCGGATCCTCTAAAGCCCCCTCTTCCAGGGTTTCCGCAAGACCCCGGATTGATGTGAGCGGTGTCCTCAATTCATGGGAAACGTTGGCCACAAACTCCCGCCTCAAGCGCTCATAGCGTTGTTGCTCAGTAAGGTCCTGAATCACAATGACCGTATGAGGATCTCCAGGTCCGAAACTGCCCGTCAAAACAGCCTGGGCGGTCAGAACCCTTTCCACCGGCTGATAAACATGGATGTCTCGCCGCGCGGTCTTCTTCTTGAGCTGTACTTGTTCCACCAACTCATTCATCTCGTGCTGCCGGATCACTTCAACCAACGGCAGGCCTCTGGGTCTTGCAACCGCCACATCGAACATCTGAGCCGCGGCTGGATTGATCATCAAAACACGGCCTATTTCATCCAGGGCCACCACACCTTCAGCCATGCTTTGGACGATCGCTGTGGCTTGGTTCTTTTCGGCCAAAAGACTGTCCATGTGACCCCGTAGAGAACGAGCCATCCCATTCAGAGTTATCCCCAACTCCGCTACCTCTTCAATTTCACTGGTTCTGATCTCCTCATCCAGATCCCCCTCAGCCATCCGGCGAGCCACCTGAGTCATGTGCGCAATAGGCCGGGTCAAGCGCCTGGAAAACCACAGGCTCAATAAAACCGCAAAGAGCAACCCAAGCCCCAGACTGACGAATGCAGCTTGGCGCATGGAGCCCCTCAATTGCTCCAGCTCCGTTAAGGAAATGGCCAAACGAAACACCCCTGCTGAGCGCCCCTCCTTTTCAACGCGGAATGCCACATACAGAAAATCCTTCTTCAGGGTGCGGCTGTAACGAAACCCGAAGCCGAGACCTTCATCCACGGCTTGAATAAATTCGGGGCGGTTGCGGTGGGATTCCATCAGCGGAAGAGATTCGGAGTTTCTCTCCGAATCTCCGATGACAACGCCGTCATTAGAAATCAATGTGACCCGGCAGTTGCCCAGGCTTCCCAAGCGCCGGGCTACAGCCTGCGATTCAGAATTTGGGGCCGGGGGGCCGAAACCATCCCGCGCCTGAGGAAGCATGACTCGGCCAAGTTGTTCCAGAGAAGCGGTGCGCTGCTTAACAACCCATTTGGCGCCGAGTGTGTCTCCAATGATTGCGGCGCATAGGAAAGAAATAACGATTACGGCCAGCATGTTCAAAAGCAAAGTTTTATAAAGAGGCTGACGCATGGCTCGCTATTCGTCCAGGACGAAACGGTAACCCACATTCTTGACCGTAAGAATACGCTTTCCGTCCTCGCCCAATTTCCGCCTAAGTTGACTGACATGCAAATCGACCGTACGCGTCTCAATCTCTAAGGAACGCTCATAGCCCCAGACCCGCTCCAACAGTGCATCACGAGTAAGCACACGCCCCCTTGCATTCAGCAAAGTCCTCAACAAAGCGAATTCCTTGGCCGTCAGCGTCACGGTCTTTCCGTCGACGGTAATCTTGTACTTGCCCCAATCCACGCGCACTTTGCCGACTTCACTGATGTCCTCCTCCTGCATCACGCCTTTCTTGGAGCGGCGCAGGATAGCTTTCACACGGGCAACCAGCTCCCGGGGACTAAAGGGCTTGGTCATGTAGTCGTCTGCACCCAGTTCCAAACCCACGATCTTGTCAGCCTCTTCGGCCTTTGCAGTCAACATCAGGATGGCGATCCCCCGGGTCTCGGGCGCCTCCCTCAAAGCACGGCAGACTTCCAGTCCATCGAGCTTGGGCAACATCAGATCCAGCACAACCAAATCAGGCTTGTCCTTCATACACGCCTTCAACGCTGATTCCCCGTCCATGCAAACAGTCACACGGTAGCCGTCTTTCTCGAGATTGTACTTTACTGTCTCGACGATATTCTTTTCGTCTTCGACCACCAGAATCTTCTTTTCCATTACCCGCCTCGCTATTCGCAACAGCTCTGCTTCACGTTGATGCCTCTGACTGGTTTGCCAATGTCGCCAAGCCTTTCATTTTTGCTGCAGCTTGGCGAGATCCACGCCGCGGGAGCGCCTTAGAATCGGCTCGATCCGGCCGCAAATATCCTCGTGGATCTGCCCAATGGACCTGTCGCGGGCTTCCACAACTTCAAAACCGTATTCTTCAGCCATGGCATCGTACTCTTTGATCAGTTTTTCCTGGTAAACACAAAAACTGTCGTACAGATCCTCCCCCATGCGCATGTCCATACCGGATTCCCAAAAATTCATACCCGAGGCCTTGATAACTCGGGGGATAAGCGTCTTTGCGTCGACCTTCAGATAAAGAACGATGTCCGGCACCAGTGAAAATCCGTAAACATCCCGTATCCATTCGCGATTGCCCCCGCGGGCGCCGTGACGCGCAAAGGCAGTGTAAACATAGCGATCCGAAATCACCACAAAACCGCTGCGAAGAGCCGGGATCACCTGATTTTCCAGGCGATCCGCAAAATCCGTGGCATAAAGCATGCTAAAAGTTTCCCGTGTCAGCGAATTTCCCTCTTTGGCCAGCTCGATAAGTTTGGACATCAGGTTGGAGCGGGTCCAGCCCGTCTCCACAACCCCATAGCCCTGAATCTCCAGGTGATTGCGCAGCTTTTCGACCTGGCTGGTCCGGCCCACTCCATCAGTCCCCTCAATAATAATCAGCTTGCCCTTCAGGTTGAGTGAGGATGAATCCAGATACGGTATTCCCTCTCCCAGAAATTTGACTTTACCCATTCCGCTTCCCCGATTCGTAGTCTTGCAGCATTTCAACAACCGTCTTACGCACAATATCCTGCTGCTCATCAATATCCGCAGAGGCGTCAATCACATGCATCTCGCACTCGTCAACCACACGGTCGTACTCTGCCAGGATCTTGGTCTGGAAATTAACAAAACTTTCTACCGGATCATCCCCCATGTTAAGGTCCATGCCCGCTTCGTAATACTTGATTGCCTCCCGTCCCGAAAGAATACGTCCCAAAGAAATTTCCACAGGAACCCGGAAGTACAAAGCCAGGTCGGGTTTGATGGCAAAACTGTAAAGCTTGCGAACCCAATCCCGGTCACAGCCGCGTGCCACATCGCGCGCAAAGGCCGTGTACATATAGCGGTCAGCCAAAACAATCATTCCGGCCTTGAGTGGAGGGAGAATATTGTAGAAAAGACGGTCTGCAAAGTCCGTTGCGTGAAGCAAACTGAATGTGAGAGGAGTCAGCGTCTTGGATTTCTTGCCTTTACGAGTGGTTTCCTTGACCAGCTTCGAGGAGTTCCACTCTGTAAAGAAAACAGTGTGTCTCTGCGCCTCAAGCCAGCGAGCCATAAGTTGCAGCTGGGTGCTCTTGCCGGAGCCGTCGATACCTTCAACGATAATAAGTCTTCCCGGATAGGGGTGTCTCTGCTGTCGCGGGGCTTCTGCCATTGTCAGTCTCCACAATCGACTACTTGCCGATCAATTCCAGTTGCTTGCGGGTCATCAGCCAGCGTAACACACCTGAGCCTGCCTGGGGAGGACGCGTGTGGGAGTCCGCGCATGCCACTCCGGCCTTTTTGAACACCGCATCCAAGTCGGCGCGCTGGGTCACTAGCTCAGCCAAGAGCCGGCTCAGGTGTGGCTCATGGCCTACAAGCAGAATAATCCCAAATTCAACGTAGGCTCTCAGAGCATTGAAAGTTTCTTGCGGGCTCGCATCCCCCTGCATGGCCTCGCACAGACACAGCTCCGGCACCCCTTTGTATACGTCGAGAACATTCTCGGCGGTTTCCTTTGCTCTCAACCATGGACTGCTCAAAATCAGATCGATCTTTAACTCTATTCTCTGCAACCCATTAGCTACGGCCCGGGCTTCTTGGCGCCCCTGCTCAGTCAGGGGCCGCGCCGCATCCTGGCCAGGTTTCAAAATCCCCCGGGGAACCGCCGTGGCATGGCGCATTAATAAAAGTCTCAAAATCCGATCTCTCCTTGCCTAAATGCATGCTACAACTAACACTGCGCTTCAGGCAGGTCAAGCCATTGGTGGTGGGGGCTCCAAGAACTTACCGGGAGCTTACATCCCCTTGCGAATACTTTCTTTAGCTTCCTGAGTGAACCGAGTCTTGACCTGACCGTGTGGCAGGCACCCCTTGTGCCCTTCCAGACGCCGCTACGCGGCTCCTCAGGGTTCGCTGCATAGACTGTGGCCCTGACACCCAAGCTGGACCGCGATTGCGCGGGCCCAAGCGCAGTGCTATGCTAACACCCCGCAGGCTGCGGGGCCTACCATACAAGGATTTGCCATGAGCGGATTTCTGCGAAGAGAAGAATTGGAACTCAAGCTGGACGCGGACGAAAAGGCCTTTGAGGCCTTGCTCTCTCTGCTGGAAAACGACTACCAATTCAAACAAGGTGTGCGCAGGGAGGAACAAATCCGCGATATCTATCTGGATACCCGGGATTGGTGGTTTTACCGGGCCGGAGCCGCGCTTCGCGTGCGTCAAAGCAAATCCGGCCTGCAGATTTTTCTCAAGGCTCTGACTGAGGCCAAGAGCGGGGTGGCCCAACGCGCTGAAATCGAAGAAGTGCAGGCCCCGATTCGCAAAGTCCTCAACACACTTCCGCCGGGAGCGATCCGCGCCTACCTCAAGCAATGCGGGGCCCCGCTGCGGCTCAAACCCCTGTTTAGAATCCAGACCCAGCGCACCTGTGCCACAGCGCGCCGCGGAGAAGACCATGAGTTGGCCCTCTCCATTGATCACACACGCATTTTCCGTCTCAACGGGAAACGCCCGGTCCTGACAGACACATTTAGGGAAGTTGAAATCGAGCACTGGAACGGGCCGGTCCATGTCACGGAAACAATCCTGCGCGAGCTGTGCGAGAAGACTTCGATCCCCGCCTCTGCCGGCAGCAAGTTCAACCGGAGCCTTCAGGCCTTGGAGCTCAAGCCCCCGGCGCCGGCAGTGCCGCTGCGGCCCACGGCAAGGCACCAAGACCGCCTCATTGATTTGGCTTACCGGGTCCTGGCCGCGCATTTTCAGTTCATGCGGGCCAACGAGCCCGGCGCCCGCTTGGGCTTGGATCCCGAATTTGTGCATGACATGCGCGTGGCGATCCGCCGGATGCGCGCTGCATGGGTCACCTTTGGAGACGCGCTTCCGGCCTCCAAAGTCATCAGTTTCGACAACACACTCAAATGGATAGCGGAAGCCCTGGGCCGGGTGCGGGATTATGATAATCACTTGGAAATGATTTCCAGGTATCTCTACACCGCCCAGGAGGACGGGGATGCGGTGGGACAGTATCAGGCCCGGCTCATGGAGAAACGTGAAATCGTCCGGCAAGAGATGTTGGAGGTTCTGGATTCCGCGCGTTACCAGAGCTTCCTCGCAAACCTCACAGCCTTTCTTGAGCAGGGTCCTGCTCAGCGGCCCCGAGCCCCTTTGGCATGCACCCCCGCCTCCGAGGCCGCGGTTAAACTCCTGGAAGGGCAATACAACAAAGTCCTACGCTGGGGCAAAAAGGCCCTGCAAAACGGGAACCCAGGCGATTGGCATAAACTGCGCCTCGCCTGCAAACAACTGCGTTATACGAGCGAGTGGTTCAGCGGAATCTATGGGAAGGGATTTGACAAGTTCATTCTGCGTCTGAGCTCCCTGCAAACACTGCTCGGAAATCATCGCGACACGCATCTTGCGGCAGAGCTATTAAGGAAAAGCGCTTTCGACACAGATGCGAAGGAGCCCACTTCCCCCGAACTCCTTTTGGCTTTCGGCCGGATGATCGAGCAGCAGCACCGCAAAATACAATCTCTGGAGGCTAAGCTCCCCGCGCAGTGGAAACGTTTTCAGAGCAAGAAAGCGCCTTTCACCTCGCCCAGGAAATCCAAGGCATTCCGGTAGAACACCCTGTCCCGGTCATCCGCTTCGCTCAGGATGAGTTCGTGCTTCTTTGTTTCCAATAAAGGGTGGGAATAGGGAAAGTCCGTGCCGTAGACGATCCGGTCCAAACCCAAATGCTGCATAATGAAGCTGGTGCGAAACATGGAAAGCACGCTCGTATCCACCCAGACATTCCGCAAATGGCCGATCACTTCGTGCAGCGTCCGGTAGGTCCCTTTACCGCCGTGCGTGATAAGAAAATGGATGCCCTGGAATTCTTCAAAGAACGGACGCCACTCATCCGGCCGGCAGTTCTCTTCTTTTTCGGTATGGATCACAACGCGGAGCCCAAGCTCCTGGGCAAGTTCCAGAACGCCGTGCGCCTGTCCGGGGCTGAATTCGTCGGAGCGCGGGTGCAGCTTCACACCCCGGTGGCCCCGCTCTGCGCAGCGCCGCAGCTCTTGCAGAGCCGGTTCTCCCTCTGCGGGCTTCACGCGGCAGAAGGGAATGATCTTCCCCGGATGCTGCTGCGCGGCTTCCAAAACCCGGTCATTCGCGCTCCGGTAGCCCGCCCCTTCAGCTTTGTCGTCAACGGGAAAGAGCACGGTCCGGTCGACTCCGCCCGCTTCCATGGCCCTAAACAAATCTTCCAAACGGGATTCGCAGCCGTCCCCGCTTCGCCCGATGTGATTGTGCACGTCAATGATCAAGTCTCTTCTCTCTCCGCATAGGTAATGGCCGGCACCAATCCGCCGCCGGCACTCACATTGATGACCGAGTCGTCGGACAGGCGGGCAATGGCGCCCGCATAACGACCGTTAAAAACATAGGGATTGATATTCACCTTCTTCTTCACCAGCTTGACGGCATTGCCTTCGATCACCGGCACAGTCTGCTCGGGAATAGGCACGTATTCCTGAACCACCCACTCCTCCTCAGCATCCAACGCCTTTTCCGCAAGCCTCCGCCATTCTTCTTTGGAGGTCTCTCTTCCGATGAAAACATTCTTGCCGCCATAGCCGTCGGCCGGCTTGAGCACCATATCCTCCTGGTGATTCAACACCAGATCGATCACCAGTTTCTTCCGCCCCCCGTAAAAGTGCTCGGCGTCGACCAGCCGGCGCGTCCAGGCAATATACTTCTTCTTAGCCTCATTTTCTTTGTCGGTGAAGAAATGGTCATAAGCGTTATTGGTGAGAAGAGAGAGCATGGCCTTGTTGGCCGCAAGCCGCGAACGCAGAGGATTCACCACACAAACCTTTTTATCGCGATAGGCGCGGATAAAGTCTTGGACCTCGTAAATGCTCTCCATGAGTTCATTAAAAATCACACGCCGGTAGACCAAGTCAATGCGCACGCCTCCGGCATAAAGCTCCCCCTGCTTGTAGACCAAATCCCTGGGGTCCGCAATCACGGCCTCGTAACCTTCCTGATTGAGGTAATTTTGGAGAAGCTTGAACTCCCCCTGGGTCTTCACATCTCTCCAATCCACAATGGCAATGCTCGGGTGCTCACGCCGTCCGCCGAAATCCATATAGCAATCCAAGAGTGCGTCGACCACAGCCTCTGTGCGGCTGAAGCGCACCCAATCCACCTGCTTACCCAACTCTGTCATCGGGAAGGCATTGAGAAAGATTTCCTCTTCCAGGTCCGTGAACACCGCCCCGGCCGGACTGTCGCAGTTGAACTCGATAAACTGCAGGTCCTCCCCGTCCAGAAAGGCATCCGGCCTGGAGATCACAATGTTCCTGGAATAGCCCGGGTGGATCTCCATGAGTTCCGCGGCCAAAGGACTGAGGCCGAACTTGGATTGCAGCTCCGGACGCTCAAAGTAGATCTTGGTGATCTTCTCCAAAACGCCGATAAGACACGCGGACATATCCCCCAGAAGCTCCGTTTGCTTTTCGGAGAGAAAATACGGTTTAAGGAAGTGCGGCAGGGGTTTGCCGTCAAAGAGACAATCGCGGCGAATCATCTCTTCGTTGACTTGGCGTTGAGCCTCCCTCATTTGGGCGGAGTTCTCAATCGCAATGGAGTCGTAGAGCGGGTTGATCACGGGGCCCATTATACACCAGGGACGGTTCTCGCCAACTATTTACAGCAATGGGAGTTATGTAAGGGTCGTCCCCATGAGTGTGGATTTCGGGTCTGCATTCCCTAGGGATCGGGCCGGTCACCTCGCGCCGGATCGCCTTATAAAGTCGCTTCATCAAACAGTAAAGTACGGGGGGCTGCCCAAAATCGCAGGGCACACGCAGCCAAGACATCTGTGGCTTCAGCGATTTTGAGCTCCTCTGCGAGGCGCCGTCCATCCCCAATCGCATACAGACTCACGAGGAGTTTGCTGGCTGGCAGCGCGGTGGAGAACTGCTCACCGCTCTAACAAGACGGATGCGGTTGGGGGGACGGTTCTCACGTAACTCCTTGCTGCGAAAGGAATAGGCGAGAACCGTCCCTGTAGGGGATCTAGTTGCTCTCGGTGTTCAGGATAGAATCCTCGACAATTAGCTCTTTTCGTGTGCGGATGCGCTCCAAATGCCGGTTAATGTGTTCGGGAGGCACTTGCAGAGCCGCCAAGACCGTCCGGTGCAACTCAAAACTCGCCTCCCATTCCTCCACAATCACAATGTCCGCTCCCAATCCGTACAGACGCGCCGCATCGCGTTCGAAACGAGTCCGTACCACTAACAAGATTCCAGGGTTCAGGGCCTCTACCACCCGGATCATCTGCGCCATTCCCACCGGATCCCCAAAACTCACGACCACGGCCTTGGCGCGCTCAATCCCGGCCTTGTGCATAACCTCACGGTTGGCCGCATCCCCGTAAATCACACGCACGCGCCGTTCGCGGGCCTTGGCAATCTGCCGCGGATTCATCTCGACCAAGACAAAGGGAATCTTCTCTTCCTGAAAGGCGGAACTCATGTCCTGGCCTGTGGGTCCAAACCCGCAAAGAATGATGTGCTCCCGCAGCGCGCCCGAGACTCCCTGGTCAGGTCCCCACTGAGTCGGGGGCAGTCCCATCCGGGGGCGGCGTTGAGCAAAACGTGAAATCGGAGTCACCATTGCGAACAGGATCGGGGTCATGCACATGGTAATAAAAGCGCAAGAGATAAGCACCTGGTAGAGCCTCGGGCCCACAGCGCCCGATGAACGCGCCGTTTCCAGAAAAAGGAAAGAAAACTCCCCAACCTGCGACAGAATAATGCCGACAGTCAACGCTATTCTCGGAGCGTAACCCAAAACCGTGAGCAAGACACTCATGAGCACAAAGTTGACCAGGAGCACAAGCCCGACCACACGCAGGATCAACCAGATATTTTCCAAGGCAAAGTGGATATCAAAAAGGATGCCGAGTGACACGAAAAAGAAACTGACAAAGAGATGCCTGAAGGGTGTGATATCGCCCAGGAGCTGATGGCTGTAATCACTGTTCGCAAACATCAGTCCGGCAAAGAAGGCTCCGATCGCAATCGACAAGCCCATCTTTTCCCCGGCCCACATAGTGACCAAACAAAGGGCCACGCCGGACAAAAAGAATATTTCCCGGCTTCGATGCAGGGCGACTTGCCTCAAAACCCACGGCAACACATATTTCGAGGCCAAGATAATCGCAAGCAAAAATACCAGGGCCTTGGCAATCGGTGTGAGCAGTTCCTCAAAAATACCCCCGTTTCCTGACCCGGCTCCGGCCAGGATCATGAGCGGAACAATGGCCAGGTCTTGAAAGATAAGAATAGCCACTGCCATGCGCCCGTGGACTGCATCTGTCTCACCGCGGTCAATCAAGTATTTGAGAACAATGGCCGTAGAGCTGAGCGCAATCATCGACCCAAGGAGGAACCCCTGGAAGAGCGGCCACCCTTTCCAATAGGCAAAGCCCATGCCGATCAAGTTGGAAAGCACCAGTTGCAGGCCTCCGCCCAAGACTGCGACGCGGCCCATCCCTTTCAAACGATCAAAGGAAAGCTCCAGCCCGATTGTGAGCATGAGTAAAGCCACCCCCAACTCCGCCACATGGTGAATGCGGTCTACATCCGGGAGCAAACCAAAGCCGTGCGGACCCATTGCCAGACCGGCTAACAGAAAACCTATGATCGTGGGGAGACGAAAACGCTCAAGAACCACGGCCACCAGAGTGGCGAGGCCGAGAACCAGGAAGAGATCTGTGAAAAGAGGAACTTGATCCATCGGCTTGGATCAGTACCCTTGGCGCATTTGTTCCAACTGTTGTTGATAAGACCCTGAAGGAGCGCTCGTCGAAGATCCCGGCTGCGCGGAATAGGGATTCGTCGCTCGATAGGCGCCGCCCGGGGGCGGAAACGGCGTGGCCTTGTACACATGGTCCGCACGCGTCAAAGGAATACCCAGCAACATCGCGTCCACCGGCTCGCCTTGGCGGCTGGTCGCATATTCCCCGCTCTGGAGCAAGTACACGAGCTTTTCTTTTTCTTGAGCAATATAAACGGCATCCGGCTGCTCCTGCTCTTGCGGAGGCACCCCGAGCAAGCTTCCGAGAACCCCGCTAATAATGCGGCCGGAATCTTCATCAGCCAGGGCCACGGGACTTATCCCAACCGAAGACAAGATCAGGATCACAAAACAAACCTTAAGTTTGGTCATCGACGTTCCTCTCCAGGTGTTGGGGATTGTGCAAGGGGGATTGTATTCTCTGCTTAGCCAGTTTTTTCATCTTAAAACGGTGCCGGATGATTCCGATGATACCGAGCAGGGTAAAAAAGGACCCCATAACGACCATATTGGAAAAGTCTACGCTCCGGTCGCGATTGTAGTCCTCACCGTTGCGTTGGTCCAAAATGCCAATGGTCTTGGGCATATCAATCCCCAGAATCTTTCCGAAGTCACCGTAGACCGCAGAGTTCCAAGGCTTGAAGATCCCGGTCAGCAAAGACTGCGATTGAACCTTATTCAGGATCGCATCGCTCATCATATAAAAAATCTGGTTTTGGCTTCCCTTCAGGGGACAGTAATAGTAAGGCTTGTGGTCCCAGTCCACATCACAGACCAATAAGTAGGCGTCCTCCGGCACGGCTATGCCAAATTCCTTTTCAATGAACTGAACCAGCTCTTTGTAGCTATGCTCGACATCCGGCCGTCTGACATTCTCCTTGAGATCCCTGAAACGCGTAAGCACCCCCTCAAAAGAAGAGTACCTGTGCCACCCGCCCGGGTCACCCCCGTCAAAAGAGGGAGAAATCACCCAAAGCCGGTAATCGCTTCCCTCAATGGGAGTGAGGATCCGCTCCTGCACCATCTCCTCCTTTCCCGCCTTCTTGTCTTCAACCATACCCAAGGAGACCTTGTGCCCTGTGGAGCGCCTGTTCACACGCACCAAAGTCCCAAGGTAGGATTCCAAATCTGCAGGAAAACCATCGCCCGGACCGAGCGGCGAGTAGACTTTGTCTGTGGGACGCGCTGCGTTCGCGGGCCGCACGGAAACAGCCTCGTAGATGCGGCGATCCAAGTCCGGTGCGCTTTGAATGCTTAAATACCGGTATTGGCCATAATCCTGAAGATACTCCACCGCTCTTTCAGTCGTCACCACTTCAGGAGTCGTGGAAATAGGCGGGAAAGAAACGCGTTGAACCACGGCCAGGATAAGCATCCCGACCCCTACGATAGTCAGCCCCCAACGTATCATGATCAGCCCCTCCGCTCCCTATTATAGGTAAAGTCGTCAGAGCTTCAATGAGAAGGGCGGCCCCGCACCCCCGCAAAGAGAGCACAAAGAATCAGGCAAATCCCGAAACAACAAACAACACTGGCCCCCGTAGGCAAATCCCACACGTAGCTGGCCACGATTCCCGCCGCACTCGTGAGCGTCCCGCACATCCAACCCACCACCAGACGCGCCAGAACACTCCGGACCAGCAGGACTCCGCACACCGCAGGCACAATCAGGAAGGAGAAGACCACCAGCACACCTCCCAGCTCCACGGAGCTGGTAACCACAAAACCGAAGGTCGCATAGAAAAGGAAATCCCACAGCCTCACCCGCATTCCCCTGGCAAAGGCAGCCTCGACATCTTGAGAGATCTCCAAGAAAGGCCTGCGCAAACGCCAGTGCAGGAACCCGATCGCGCTGTAAAGAAGAAACACCTTAAGAATCTCCGGCCACCGGACAAATAAGAGATGCCCCACCATGAGGGATTTAAGTTCCTCCCCGCCTTCAGGGGCCCGGCTCAGGACCAGAATGGAGGCTGCAGCCGCCACCGCGTAGACAATCCCGATAAGCGCCTCCTGCGGAACCACGGGTTTGCGGGTCCGCGTAAAGGCAAAGACCGCTGCCCCCGCCATTGTGAAGCCCAGGGCCGTGAGATAGCCCTGAGAGGAGTGCAACCCGAATCCCCAGAGATACCCCACGGTTGCCCCAAAGGCCGCGACCTGAGCCAAAGCCAAATCCACAAAAATAACCTCGCGCTCGATCACATGCAAGCCTAAGTAGGCATGGATGCCGGTTAGAACCAGACAGGCCAGGAACGGAGCCGCCATCAGTTGCAAAAATTCCATTAGTTTTCAAAAACCTCCGTGAGCTGATTCAGGTTGTAATCCATCATCGCAAAATAGTCGTCGCAACCGGGAAGCCCGCCCACATTATGGCAGAGCGTCACGAGGCGCGCTCCGGTAGCTTCAGCAAGTTTCCGGGAGGCCGCGTTAGGCGAAGAATTGGACTGTAGAATCACGTGAATTCCCTTTTGGCGCATATAGTTTTCCAGGAACTGGACATGCTTTGGAGTGGGCGGAATCCCGGGCTTGGGTTCCAGAAAATAGTCCACGCGAAGACCCGCAAAGTTTGTCAAGTAAGGCCACTCGTTGTGATAGGCCACCGCCTCCTTCCCTTGCAAAGGCGCGATTTCTTGCCGCCAGCGCACAATCGCCGCGTTGAGTTTCTGCACAAAAGCACTCGCCGCCGCCTGGTAGTCCGCCTCATTCGCAGGATCGATCTCCGTCAACTTGTCCGCAATTGTCTGAGCCATGATTCCGGCGTTCGCCGGCGCCACCCAATAATGCGGATTGCCGTAGATATGGATATCGCCCTGGGACCGGCTGACTGCGCTAGTGGGGATCTCGATGAGTGAAATCCCCCGGGAAAGATCCAGTTCCCTCTCCCCTCCGGGCCGCACCGCTCCGTTGCCTGCCGCATCCACCAAAGGCCACCGCCACATCTCCAGATCCAGGCCCGCATGAATGAAAAGTCCGGCCTTCTTGACCTTGAGCACATCGCTGGGCCGGGGTTCGATAAAGTGCGGGTTGAATTTTGGAGAAGCTATATAAGAAACCTTCACATGCTCTCCGCCCACGGTCTGAGCCAAATCCGCAAAGGTGGAGAGTGTCGCCACCACACGCAAGGGTTTGGCTTGAACCACGGGGGTCATCGTAAACATTGCGATACCTAGAACCGTCAGAATTCTTTTCATGATCTGAATCTCCTGTGCCTACTGCAACTGGTGCTTATGAACACCGATCGCAAATGTGCCCTGCAGGTAGAAACGGTTGTCGTTCCCTCCTTCGGCACATTCCACATGCTGCACTTGAGCGCGCCAACGCGCAAATTCGCTTTGGTAAAAGGTGAGATAGGCAGCGGCTCCCATATCTGCGGACCTGGGATTGCTTATCGGGGCATCCACCAACTCCACATAATCGAAACGCAGGCCGGTTCCCCACTTGGGCCCCAAACGATAGTCCAACAAGCTATACATGCCCCATGGATCGTTGGAAAGTCCAGGATCGGTGTCCTCGCGGTGCTGGAGGTAAACCTCACTCTGCCACTTCAGGCGGGTACTGGGGGTCGGGTAGGCAATCCAGGTCGCGTCCAGTCCCAGGGAGTGAACATCAAAATTTTCCTCCTCTCCCTTCGCACCCGTGAGATAAGTCGCTCCCAACTCAAAAGTGTTTTCGTCGTTGATGTCCCAGGCATTCTTGAGATGCCCGAAGAAAGAGGGACGCCTGCTTGTTTCCCCAAACAGGGCTCCGCCTTCGCCCACGCCGCCTTCGCTCAAATTGAGGCTGAGCTCTTGGGTGAGAGTATCGGCAAACTCCGGCAAAAACCAGTTCCCCTCGATCCCGGTGCGCGCGAGCCCTTCGTGCCCCAAATAACTCTGCACCACCAAGGGCTGGTCCACGGTATCGAGCATGCCCAAATGCAAAGGCGCGGACTTGCCCACCTTGGGACGGACCCGGCCCAAACGGATTTTGGTGTCCCAGGGCAGTTCCCAGCGCGTGATATAGGCTTCCCCAACATGAATGTGGTGCTCATAATCCGAGAGTCCGAGAACCACATCCATGCGGGTGAAGGGATCCACATCATGTCCCAAGACCAGTTCCAGGTGGCGCACGCTGATCTTGTCATTTCCTTCGCCGTCCTCCCCGCTTTCCGTCAGCTTTGCCACAATATCGGCCACTGCACCGATTTCGGGATTGAACACAGACAAACCCTTGGGCGCCTCCGCGCGCACCACCGGAAGCGAAACCGGAGCCGGACGCTCTGCCTTGGCTTCCGGTTCACGTTTTTCCGCTTCCAGTTCCTGGATACGGGATTCCTGGCGCTGAACCGTCCGGGTCAAGGCCTCAACCGCCTCGGTCAAATGGCGGATTTCGTCTTTCAGTGCGTTCGCCTCCGCCTCCGCAAGCCCGGCAAAGGCCGGGGCCGGGAGGAGGCAGAATGCAAGCAAGGTTGCAATGACTCTTCGCATACGAGTCTCCTATTCTGCGGGTTGATTCGATGATTGAATGTCAGGTATCGAACTGCGTTAGACGGTGTTGGAAACCCAACAAGGCGGCGCACGTTGGGGGCAGGACGCCTTTGCAGTCAACAAGGGGCACTTCTCGGAAAATTCCGGAATGATTTGAGAACGACTTTCACTCTCAGAGAACAGCACCGGGGGTGATGGATCTGCGGAAATAAAGCCCCGGACAGCCTTGCAGATTAAACACTGACCGGATTCAGAGGAACCGTGTTCCGGATCCAAAGCATGGTTATGGGGCATCGCGCCCAGAACAACCAACAGGAGCAAACCCGCAATCAGCAGACCAACCAGAAAATTCCTGTGAGGGATAAAAAGCTTCCGCAACATGGGGCCTACTCTAGGCCCGGCTCAGATCTCTGTCAATGGGAGGACCGCCGCGAATTCAGGCGAGGATCTTCCACGGCCACAAGTGCGCCGCCGGCATCGTAGCCCACAGCCTGGGTTGCCCCCATGAATTCCGTCATCTCCAGCAAGTGGCCGTAGGACAAGAGTTCACGCACCTGATCGTGCTGCACAGACTCTTCCGTGCGCAGACGGTCGGGTTTCCACTGGTGATGAATCCGCGGGGCCGCCACCGCCTCCTCCAAAGGCATACCCAAATCCAGGTAATTAACGATCACCTGCACAACCTGGCTGATGATCGTCGGCCCGCCGGCTGCGCCCAAAACAAGCACCGGCCTTTGGCCCTCCAAGACCAAGGTCGGGCTCATGCTGGAAAGCGGACGTTTACGAGGCCCCACACTATTGGCCTCAAACCCGACCAAACCATAGGCATTGGCCGAATCCGGCAGCGCAGAAAAATCGTCCATCTGGTTATTGAGCAGGACCCCTGTCCCAGGGATCACCACCTTGGAGCCAAAGCTCGTGTTGAGCGATGCGGTCAGCGCCACCCAATTCCCCTGCGCATCCGCTGCGCTGATATGCGCCGTATGTTTGCCAAAGAGATCCTCGGCAGCCTTCGGGGGCATCCCGTGTGTGGAAACCGGGGATGTTTTATCGAGATTGATTTGTCCGGCCAGGGCACGCGCATAGGATTTGCCGGCAAGGCCCCGGGGCACGGACACATAATCCGAATCGCCTAACCAGTAAGCCCGGTCAGCAAAGGCCCGCTTCATGGCCTCCCCCATCACGTGCCAGCGAAGAGAGCGGGACTCTTGATCCAGGGCTTTAAGATCAAAGTTTTCCAGGATATTGAGGATTTCAGCCACCTGAATCCCCCCGGAACTCGGCGGAGGGAATCCCACAACCGTATAACCGCGATAGATGCAGGCAACCGGCTCGCGGAAACGCATCTGATAATCCCTGAAGTCCTGTGTACTAAGCAGGCCGCCGTTTTGGTTCATCCAGTCCTCGACCGCCTCGGCAAAGGGCCCGCCGTAAAAATAGTCAATGCCCTGCCGGGAAAGACTGCGGTAGGTTCGGGCCAGATCCGGTTGTCTGAGCCGGTGCCCTTCGGGCCAGGCAAATCCCCTCTCATCCAGAAACACTTCGCTGGAACTCTTAAAATTCAGAAGATACGGCGCGGCGCGGGCCAAGCGCTCTGAATAATTTCCGTCAATCTCAAAGCCTTCTTCGGCCAAATACGCGGCCCCGGCCAGAAGTTCGGCAAGTGAGAAGCGGCCGCCTACCCGCAACGCATGATCGTACACGGCCAAAGAACCGGGAACGCCCACTGCCAAAGCCCCCAAACGGCTGAGCTTGGAATCCACCTGTCCCTCTCGGATAAACATGTCTGAGGTTGCCAAGGCAGGCGCAGTTTCCCGGCCGTCAAAGGCCGCGATCTCCCCGGAGGACCAGCGCACCAGCATCAAACAGCCCCCGCCGATCCCGGAATTGTATCCGTCCACCACCCCCAGGGTGAGCGCCGCCGCCACTGCGGCATCCACGGCATTCCCGCCGCGCGCGTAGACTTGCTTTCCGGCTTCAGTGGCAATGGGATGGGGTGTGGCAATCACTCCTCCTGTCTGAGCAGCAAAGGAAGGGGTGATTGTAGAAAGCAAAGCAAGGGCAAAAAAGAGTCGAATGAGTTTCACTCAGGCAAAGCGGGGCAAAAGTGCCCAACACTCCTCTTTAATGAGGTGAGGGTAAGTCCCCCACTCCAGACGCAGCGGACTCACGCCTGGTTCGGAAGGTTCCAGAAAGCCCCAGATCCCGACACCCGCGTAATAAGGATCTGATTTGAAATGCTCCTTTTCAAAAACGTGAAGAGCTTCGCGCACGTAAGCTTCCATGCGCCATGGCGTATGTTCGACAATATTTGTCTTACGGTTTTTCCGGTATTCAAATTCGCACCAGGTAGAGATAAACGGAACGCCCACAAAATAACAGGTGCCGGCCGCGGAAGCCGCACGGGCATACTCCGTGTAGATTCTGGCTGCGGCAGCGCCGAAAGCCTTGGGTGAATGAGGCGGTTCCGAGGCCAAGTCATAGCCCATCAGAACCGGAAAATCCAAAACACCGAGGAGTTGCGCATCTGCCCCGCTAACCGCCGCGCCCACGGATTTCGCGCAATACTTCTTCATGTAGATGTAGAAGGGAAGGGCGCCGGGCCGGTAAGGCTCAATATCAAAGTGCACTCCCTGAATATCCGGATTCGTATCAATGGCCTTGGCCACCTCTTGAGCAAGGGCTTCTTGTTGAGACCATTCCAGGGCAGCAAGCGTCTCTCCCTGCGGGGTTTCCAAACAAGCATGAATCTCCACCCCCTGCGGAAGCCGGGCCCGGAACCATCGCAGCCTCTCCGTCTCCATCGGAGGCAGATGCCCTCCATTCCGGGTGACCTCAATGAGTCCGCCGCACACAAAAAGAATCCGGATCGGCGTCTCAGGATGGAGCTGATTGTATTCGAGAACTCTGCTGACATAGGCCTCGGACTTTCGGTAAATCCACACACAATGCCCCCTGGGGCACTCCTTGACTTTCTTTTGCTCCACAAAACTCCTATCAGGCAAACTCATGCGTCAATTAGCTTTCTGCTTTTATTGCTTGAAGGATTTCTCTTTCTCTAAAGGCAGCTACTGCTGTCTGCAAGGGATCAATGCCATGCCCCCAATTCTGGCTTAACTTGGGCGTAAAGGGAGCTCTAAGCAAAGTCTGCGGCAAACTCACCGAAGGGTAGTAGGAGCAAGACAACAGATTGAGGAAGCGGCGCGTTTTCGCGGCATCAAACCAAGTGTGCAGGGACTTCAGAAACTCCTCCCGCGTCCGGGCACGCTCCAACCCATGACGCACGGCTTGCTCCGCCCCCATGGACTCCAGGACTTTCTGCAAAATCTCCGCCGAAAGACCGGAAGCACGTTCATAGGCCAAACCCCGGGTTAGGATACGCCCAAATCCCAGCTGGCAAAAGGTTTTCCTCTTGCCCCAAAACTCACTCATTTGCTTGAGCCAGGTTTTTAGGTAGAAAAACACCTGAGGATGCAAAAATCGCGGCTCCTCCAGAGGGCCCATGCTATCCCCGTTCTGATGGACCCCCAGGGTGGGAGAGGAAAGACTCCGGACCCGGCCCAATTTCGAGAGTTCATTCAGAAGATAAAAGGCCTCGTTGTCCGCAATTTTCGGAAAACCCCCTGCCGCAGCGTAGTCACCGGAATCCACGGCCAGCGCCCTTGCCGCGGTGTGAAAGGTGTACGGAGAACGAGCCCAATCCAATCCGCTACGCTCGTAATGGAGTTTGTACATTTGCATCAGTTGAACTCTTTGCGCGCTCGAGTCCCCGGCGCACCAAAGCTCAAAAGGATACACTAATGCCACGTCTTCCGGGGCGGGCTGCACATCAAAATATCCTACGGGCAAAACCACGTCCGCATCCGTGCAATGGATGAACGGATGCTTCACTGCTCCCACATCAATAAGCCGGCAGGCGATGTCCGCCCCGATCTTGCGCGCCAGGCCTGTTCCATGTTCAGGAGACAAAAGACGGCCCTGTGTGCAGCAATCCACGGCGAGAATTGCCCGCTTCCAAAGTGGCTGGGAACAATGCAGCGACAACTGGGAACAACCCGGGGTTTGCCAAATGGCCGGGTAATGATTCCGGAGCCGGCTCAACAGCTTCCGGGATCGCCGGAGCCCCTGACTGCCGAAGCCATTGAGGACCAGCACACACAAAACAGACTGGCCGCCCGTTGGGATGGAGAACAAGCGATTGAGTAAAGACACCGGCTCTTGACAAGCCGGCACCACGAGCACGCGGTCAAAGGAATAGGGAAGCCCCCGGACACATAAAGCCTCCGGGGCGCCACTCGTTTTTAGGTAGGCGGTGATATTATTCAGTGCTTACTCCGCGCAGGGAACCCAGCGGCGCAGAATATCTCCCAAGGTCCCGTCCTGCCGCCACAGTGCAACGCGATAGTTGATATCCTCCAGGAGCTCCGTGTCACTTTGACGAACCCCCCACGCAAGATACTCCTCGGTCAGCCCCCGGCTCATTGCAATCAAACCATCTGCCTCGTTTTCCGCAGCCAGCCACCAAATCACCGGGGCGTCGTGAACAAATAATCCTATTTTCCTCTTCTTCAGAGCCCGCACCGCACGCTGAGGATCCTTGTAGACCATGCGCTGGGCATTGCGAAAACGCTCCTGCACCAGAAGATCCCCGGTGGTCCCCCGCTCCACACCGACCTTGGCCTCTGTGGAAAGAGCCTCATCAGGATTGAGATAGCGGGATGAATCCTCCCGGCGGATCAAGGCTGTCTGCCCTGTTCGTAAATACGGCTCCGTAAATGCGATGTTCAGGCTGCGCGGCTCTGACACGGACATGCCGGACATAATAATGTCCACACGGCCGTCATTCAGTGCGGAGATAAGCTCATCGAACTGGAGTTCGACAAATTGGACTTCCTTGCCCAGAGCCCAGGCGAGCTTGCGCGCAAAGTCCGCCTCCAACCCGGCGATGTTCTGGCCCTCCTTATAAATAAGCGGCGGGTTGTTGGGAGCAACCCCGACCCGCAAGGTGAGGCTGCTCTCCTGCGCAAGTGCGGACGCGCCTGCGAATCCCAACAAGATACCGGCGCCCAGAAGGACCCCAAACACAACTCTCAAAAGAGTTTGCCGTCTCACCTCAACCCCTCCTCTTTGCACGCCCCGAATAGATATCCTCATTGCGGTGGGTTAATTATAATGGATTTCTCGAAAGGACGGACAATCCAGATTATGAGCAAGCATCCCCGCTTCTACGCGGACCTGCATATTCACTCCAAGTATTCCCGTGCCACAAGCAAGGATTGCGACCTGGAAAATCTGGCCTATTGGGGGCAGAAAAAAGGGATCCAGGTGATCGGGACCGGCGATTTCACGCACCCGGCCTGGATTGAGGAGATCAAGAGCAAGCTCGTGCCTGCGGAACAGGGGCTCTTTCGTTTGCGGGAAGACCTGGAACGCGGCATCGCCAATCGCTTACCCGCTTCTTGCAGAGGCCCCGTGCGCTTTATGCTCTCCGTGGAGATTTCCACGATTTATAAGAAGGGCGAGCGCACGCGAAAGATCCACCACCTCATTTACAGTCCCACAGTCGAACAGGCTGAAAAGATCAACGCCAAACTCGGAAGCATCGGTAATATCCGCTCCGACGGCCGCCCGATCCTGGGCCTGGATTCCCGCGACCTGTTGGAGATCACTTTGGAGTCTGGCGGAGAGGACTGTTATCTGGTGCCCGCGCATATCTGGACCCCCTGGTTTGCTGTGCTCGGGTCCAAGTCGGGCTTCGATTCCGTAGCCGGCTGCTACGGAGACTTGGCTGGTCATCTATTTGCTGTGGAGACAGGGCTCTCTTCGGATCCGGAAATGAATTGGCGGGTCTCAGACTTGGACAAGTACCGGCTGGTTTCCAACTCCGACGCTCACTCTCCCTCCAAACTCGGACGGGAGGCCTGCTTGTTTGAAACGCCCATGGACTACTTTTCCATGCGCCGTGCTTTGGAAACCGGAGAGGGATACGGCGGAACCTGCGAGTTCTTCCCCGAAGAAGGCAAATACCATGCAGACGGACACCGCAAGTGCGGAGTTCAACTGTCTCCAAAAGAAAGCCGGAGTCATGGAGGGATTTGTCCGGTATGCAATAAACCGCTGACTCTCGGCGTCCTGTACCGCGTGGAAGAACTGGCAGACCGGGCTCCTCTGGAGAGACCGGCACACACGGATGCGTTCCGCAGCATCATTCCTCTGCCGGAGATCCTTTCCGAAATTTTGGGAGTCGGGCCCGGGAGCAAGAAGGTACAACAGCAATACGAGAAGCTGCTGGCAAAATTCGGGAGCGAGTTTCATATTCTCAACGAGCTGCCGCCGGAGCAACTCGAGAAGCTGCAATTTTCCTTGCTCACCGAAGCCATTGAACGCATGCGGCAAGGGCGAGTGATCCGCCAGGCAGGATATGACGGCGAGTTCGGCGTGATCCGGCTTTTTGATCCTGAGGAGCTCAAGCAGCGTGCCACGATTGGGACTTTGGTAGAGGTGGATGCAAATGCCTTCACTTTGTCCGTGGCGAATTCCGTAAAGCAATGTAACACGAATACGTCATGGCGAGGCCCAGCAGAGCCGCGGCCATCTTTGCGGGACAAAGATCCCCACGTCCCCGCCAGGGTTCGGGATGACAAAGCAAAAACCCCTCTCCCCCCCGACCCCGACCAGCAAAAGGCCGTCAAAATCCTG